>CAMWPJ010000019.1 GCA_947176035.1 uncultured Clostridia bacterium
CATAATAATGCATTATGTTTAATTTTCTGTAATAGATAATATTTTATCGGGAGTGAAGAGCTTGGAAAACATAAATACAATTTTAATTGGCTCATTAAGATATATTTTGCCTGTACTTGCTGTAATAATACTTGCAACCTGTATTATTTCTCTTTTCAGGAACAGACCCAGACTTCATAAGCTGGCTCAGCTTGTGAATCAGAGCAGCGGCGAGATTATTGATATTGACAGGTGGGAAACCTCAATCGGAAAAAGCAAGTCGAATGATATCGTTCTGCCTATGGAGGAGGTATCACGTTTTCACGCAGTTATTGCAAAAAAACGAAGAGATTGGGTTATTACCGATACTTTTTCAAAAACAGGTATCGAGGTCAATGGCGATAGAATTGAAGAAAAGCGTGTTATAACCGATGGTGATATTATTACAATCGGTTCGTCAGAATTCAAATTTTTATGTGCCGAGGCAGTGTCGAATGAGTCTAAAACTCAGATGCGTACTGCTGCAGAAGAGTTTACACAGCGGAATACGAATGTTGCATATGCAGTTCTTGTTGATGTTAAAACACACAAGCCTGTATATTTGCGCAAAAAGGATGTGCTTATCGGCAGGGGAGATAGTTGTGATATTCAGATTAATATCAATACAGTCAGCGGTGAGCATGCAAGAATTCATCTGACCTCTCACGGCTGGGCATTATCTGATTTAAACAGTCACAACGGAACGAAGCTCAATGGCAGATTCATTTCACAGCCACAGCTGATTTTTGATGAGGATTTGATTACCTTTGGTGACCGTGTATTTATTTTTTACGAAAGGTAGGGAGCAAGTTAATGGCAAATAAATTGAAAAAAGCAAAAAAAGTGCCGCACATAAAGCCGATAAATAATTTTGCAATGCTTTTTGTGCTGTCTGTTTTTCAGCTCCTTACAGGCTACAGTGCTGCAATAGCCGGCGGGGAGCTTTCGATGAAAATGGTGAGCTCAATGTGTATTTACATTGCAGTTGAGTGGGTATATGTTATTGTCTTTTATACAGTGTTACACAGGCGTAATTTTGAGCTTGAGTTGATTGCATTTTTCCTGACAGGTGTGGGCCTTGCAGCAATAGGCTCTGTTGATCCCAATGCCTGTTTTAAACAGCTCTTGATTGCTGTTGTCGGTATTATCGGCTATACGGTTTTGGTGTTTATTCTCGGTGATGTTGATTTATGTATGAAGCTGAGACTGCCTGTGGCAATCGGTGCGATAGTCCTTTTGATTATAAATCTTGTTATCGGCAAGGTTAAACATGGAGCACAGAACTGGATTGAGATTGGTGGAATTACGGTTCAGCCTTCTGAATTTGTTAAGGTAGCTTTTATTTTTGTGGGTGCGGCAACACTTGAAAAAATACAGACATCAAAGAATATTATCAAATTCATTGCCTTTTCGGTTGCTTGTGTAGGCGCACTTATTCTTATTAAGGATTTTGGTACGGCACTTGTGTTCTTTGTCACATTCCTTATTATTGCATTTATGAATTCAGGAGATTTTAAAACAATCGGTCTTGCTGTATCCTCAGCTGGCATCGGCGGTGCAATTGTAATTAAGTATAAGTCCTATGTTACGGCCAGGTTCTCCTCATATCGTCATATTTGGGAGGATGTTTACGGTAAAGGCTATCAGCAAACTCATATTCTTACAGGTATTGCATCAGGCGGACTGCTTGGTATGGGTATCGGCAAGGGCAATATTCGAAATTATTTTCAAAACTATCTTACCACAACTGATGATGTTTTCGGATTAATTTGTGAGGAATGGGGATTTTTATTTGCAATTGTTCTTGTGCTTTCCTTTGCGGCAATAGCAGTCTCTGCAATTGTTAATTCGATTGCGGCAAGGTCGGCATTTTATTCGATTACTGCAGTTGCCGGTGCAGGTATGCTCCTGTTCCAGACAGCACTTAACATTTTCGGCATAACAGATGTATTGCCTCTCACAGGTGTAACACTGCCGTTTGTAAGCCAGGGCGGCAGCTCAATGTTGTGCTGCTGGGCAGTACTTGCATTCATCAAGGCATCCGATGTGCGTACCTATAACTATCTTGGAGGTGCGAAGAAAAAATGAAAATGATTACACGAAGAGGCTTATTCCTCATTGTATTGATTATTGCTTTTCTTGGCGGTTTGGGCTTTTTAACTTATAGTTTGATTACTGACGGACATAAGTGGGTTATGCAGCCTTATAACACCCATGTTTATTATGATGGTGAGCTGAGTGCGGCAGGTAAGATTACCGATTGCAACGGCAGAAGCCTTGCTGAAACAGTTGATGGTAAGAGAGAATATAACGATTCTCTTACCACCAGAAAGGCTACACTTCATGCCGTTGGTGACACAAAAGGTTTTATTTCAACGGGTGTGCAAAATGTTTATGAAGCAAGGCTTACGGGTTATAATATAATGACAGGTATTTACAGTGCGGCAAATGGCGGCTCGAATGATATGGAGCTTACTATAAATGCGGATGTCTGTGATGTCGCATATAAGGCTTTGGCGGATTATGATGCAGGCTGTATCGGTGTTGTTAATTACAAAACAGGTGATATTGTCTGTATGGTATCTACACCAAGCTATGATGTACAAAATAAGCCTAATGATATTGATACAAACCCAAATTACGAGGGTGCATATATGAATCGTCTTTTGTCAGGGCTTTATACTCCCGGTTCAACCTTTAAAATAGTAACGGCAATCTGTGCTATTGAAAATATGCCCGATGTTTATGACAGAACCTTTGAATGTGTCGGTGAATATGATCCGGGTAAAGGAACGCCAATTGAATGTAATGCGTATCACGGAAAAATTGATTTTAAGGATGCTCTGGCAAAATCATGCAATTCTGCCTTTGCACAGCTTGCAATTGAGCTTGGTCCTGAAAAGCTTGCAAAGACTGCTGAACAGCTTGGCATTACATCAAATGTAAATATCAGCGGTGACATCAATTCGCAGCACGGAAGATTTTTCCTTGAAAAAGGTGATGCTGATGATTATATCGGTTGGACAGGAATCGGTCAGGGTGATACCCGCATACCGCCTATTGTTATGCTCAGACTTTTAGGTGCAATTGCAAATGACGGTAAGGCAGTATCTTATAATATTGTCAATTCCTTTGCAAATCAGGCGGGTAAGGCGTTGGATTTGAATTTCACAAAGCGTGAAACACAGCTGATTGACGTTGATACTGCGCAAAAGATGAAATCAATGTTAAGATATAATGTTGAGGAACAGTATGGTGATTATAATTATGAAGGTCTTAACCTTTGTGCTAAGTCCGGTACTGCACAGATAGATGAAATCAACGCAAACAACACGGCATGGTTTGTAGGCTTTATGGATGATGAAAAGCATCCATACGCATTTGTTGTTATGGTAGAAAAGGGTAATTCAGGCTCAAAAACAGCAGGACCGATTGCAAATAAGGTTTTGCAGGCACTTGTTAATGAATAACTTATATTGATATTTTGAATTTTATTTTTGAGAGATTATATGGCTTTAGGATTAATTAATGAAGAAAAACAGGAGGTCGCACTCCTTATAGCGGTTGATACAGGTGATTATGATGCCGAGGTGTCTATGCAGGAGCTTTGCGAGCTTACAGACACAGCAGGTGCCAAGGTTGCAGGACAGATGATTCAGAAGCGTGACAGTGTTGAAGGTGCAACCTTTGTCGGAAAGGGCAGATTGCAGGAAATTGCAGAGTTCTGCGAAAATAATGAGATTGATATTATTATTGCTGATGGTGAGCTTTCGCCTGTTCAGGTACGTAATATTGAAGATGCAACCGATACAAGAGTGGTTGACAGAACTACGCTTATACTCGACATATTTGCCAAGAGAGCACAGTCAAAAGAGGGTAAGCTGCAGGTTGAACTTGCCCAGCTTAAATATTCATTGCCAAGACTGACAGGCAAGGGCACAAGTCTTTCGCGTCTTGGCGGCGGTATCGGAACAAGAGGTCCCGGCGAGACCAAGCTGGAAACTGATAAGCGTCATATCCGTCGCAGAATTCAGTATATTAAAGAAGAGCTGGATGCTGTTGAACGCAGACGCAATATGCAGCATCAGAGACGAAAGAAAAACGGTGTACAGGTTGCTGCAATCGTCGGATATACAAACGCAGGTAAGTCAACGCTTATGAACCGACTTACAGATGCAGGTGTTCTGCAGGAGGATAAGCTGTTTGCCACACTTGACCCTACCGCGAGAAAGCTGTATCTGCCAAATGGTCAGCAGATTATGATTGTTGACACAGTAGGTTTTATCAGCCGCTTGCCGCATCAGCTTGTAGATGCTTTTCGTTCGACGCTTGAAGAGGCAACTTATGCTGATGTTATTCTGAATGTATGTGATGCATCAAGTGAGGAATGTCATAATCATATACAGACTACAAATGCAATATTGTCGTCGCTTTTTGACGGCGGTGTTGTTGATGTGCCTGTAATAAATGTGTTTAATAAATGCGATGTGGCCGAAAATGCAGATGATTTGCGATATTATTACAGGAATAATGAATGTGTTAATATCAGTGCAAAAACAGGTGAAGGTATGGATAACCTTATGCTTGCAATTGAAAGTTCACTGCCTAAGACGAGGAAAAGAGTGAATCTGCTTCTGCCATTTGATAAGGGCGGTATCGCTGCTAAAATCAGAAATGACGGAGTAATTCACAGTGAAGAATACGTTGCGCAGGGGCTGTTCCTTGACTGCACGGCAGAAATTTCATTTTTGGATACAATAAAAGATTATATTGTTTGATTTTCAATCATAAGATTATCTTGTAGGTGATATCTTATGAAAATGTTGACTTTCAAATTAAAACCCAAAATGTTATTCGGTCTGATATTGGCATTTACAGGGCTGATTGTAATACTGCTTACCTTTGTATCTAATCATACTATGGATAATAAGAGTAAAAGTGTATCTGCTGTAATCAGTGCCTCAACCGATGAGGAACGCAGAAATTATCTTGCAACCTTTGGCTGGGAGACTGCTCAGGAATATGAGGAAAAGCAGCTTACAATCCCGCAGAGCTGGAATCAGGTGTATACTGATTACAACGAGGTGCAAGTGAATCAGGGCTTTGATTTGTCTGAATATAAGGGACAAAAGGTTACACTTTATACCTATACTGTAAATAATTATAATAACTCACAGCAGGGGATAGTTGCTGATATGCTTGTTTGCGATGGTGTGCTTATCGGCGGTGATTTGTGTAATACCTCTGCCGACAATGGCTTTTTAACAGGATTCAACGGAGAGTAGAATTCTATTTTAAATGAAAGGAAAGTGCAGATAATCTTATATTAAATCGTATCCTGATTATTTGCTTTACCCTGATGGAAAGAATTGATAAAGTAATATCAGTGGCACTCAATGTGTCACGAAATGATGCTAAATCACTCATAAGAAAAAGGCTTGTCACTGTCAACGGATTGGTTGTTACTGATATCGGCAAAAAGGTTGACGAAAAATGTGACGAGCTTTTTTGTGATGGCAAAAGAGTCAGCTATAACAAATTTGTATACATTATGATGAACAAACCAAAGGGTGTTATTTCAGCGTCCGAGGGCGGCAGCGAAAAAACGGTTGTTGATATTCTGCCTGAGGATATGAAAAGGAAAAATTTGTTCCCGGCAGGCAGACTTGATAGGGATACAACAGGCTTTATGCTGATTACTGATGACGGTGAATTTGCACACAGAATTTTAAGCCCCAAAAATCACATTCCCAAAACCTATATTGCAACGCTGGACAAGCCATTTGATGATGAGGTAATAAAAGCTTTTGAGAATGGAATAGAGCTTAAGAACGACAGCTGCATGCCGGCAAAAATAAAAGCACTTGATGAAAATAACCTAGTCGCTCAGGTTACTATTAAGCAGGGAATGTATCATCAGATAAAAAGAATGTTTGCGAAATTTGGTTTAACGGTTGTTGAACTTGAAAGAATAAAAATGGGTGCTCTTGAGCTTGACAGGTCTCTTGCTTGTGGTGAATGCCGCTACATAGCACAAGAGGAGATTTCTTTAATTAAGATAGCAGAATTTTAAAAGACCCCTATAAATTGATAATTAATTACCAAATCAACTATATATTGTGTTTTAAAAATGATTTATGCAACTGTCACAAAAAATATAATTTTTTTTGTTAAAATAGTTGCAAAATAGTTAACTCTCTTGTATAATATGAACAAGTAATGCTAATCCTTTTTGTGCAACTTTTATGTATGTTAAAGGAAAAAGTTTTATTTGGAGAGGTGGATAAAATGCCAAACAGATTATTTCAGGGGATTATAAATCAGATGCGTGAAGCAATTGACCGCACAATCGGTGTAGTTGATGAAACAGGTACAGTAATAGCCTGCAGCGATCTTGGTGTTATCGGTGAGGTGCGCAAGGGTGTTATTACGGCAGGCGTTTTCAGCGGCACACAAACCTGTGTTGATAATTCGACCTATACCACTTTTGATGTTTTGATTCGTCCGGAATATGCCGTTTTTGTTGACGGTGTTGATGAAATCAGCCGAAGATATTCTCAGATTATTGCTGTTGCTCTTGATCAGATTAAACAGAATAATGATGAAAAGTTTGACCGCTCAAACTTTGTAAAAAATGTTATTCTTGATAATATTCTTCCCGGTGATATATATATTAAAGCAAGGGAGCTGCATTTTAATAACGATGCAACAAGAGTTGTATTTTTAATCCGTGCTACACAAGAGACAGAGATTTCCGTGTTTGATATTATTCAGAATTTCTTTCCTGATAAGACAAAAGATTTTGTTATCAATGTTAATGAAAGTGACATTGCACTTGTTAAAGAGGTAAGACCGAATGTGGAGAGTAAGGACCTTGAAAAGCTTGCCCGCTCAATTAACGATACACTTCTTTCTGAATTCTATTTCAACGCTGTTATCGGTATCGGCACATGTGTAACAGGTGTTAAGGAGCTTGCGCATTCCTTTAAAGAGGCACAGGTTGCACTTGAGGTAGGCAAGGTTTTTGATACTGAAAAAACAATCATCAGCTATGAAAATCTCGGTATTGCACGTCTTATTTATCAGCTTCCGACTACACTTTGTGAGATGTTTTTGAAGGAGGTTTTCAAGCGCGGCTCAATCGAGTCGCTTGATCAGGAGACGCTGTTTACAATTCAGAAGTTTTTTGAAAATAACCTTAACGTGTCTGAGACCTCTCGTAAGCTGTTTGTTCACAGAAATACGCTTGTTTACAGACTTGAAAAAATTAAAAAGCTCACAGGTCTTGACCTAAGAGAGTTTGATGATGCAATCGTATTCAAGGTAGCTCTTATGGTTAATAAGTACCTTGCATCCAGTCCTATTAAATATTAAAATGACATCCGAGAACACTTCATATTATGGAGTGTTCTTTTTTATATGGCGCTTTTTGCAACCAAATCAGATGTTCAGTCGTTTACATTATGAAGGGGGAATGATAATGGATAATGAAGCTGAAATAAAATTCAATCGTGCTTATGAAATGTATTTTGTTATGCTTTATAAAATAGCTTTTCTTTATACAGGCAGCAGAGATGACAGCGAGGATATTTTGCAGGAGGTATTTATGAAATACCTTTATAAAAGTCCCTCTTTTAAAGACGATAACCATGAAAAGGCATGGCTGATAAGAGTTACAAAAAACATGTGCATTGATTTTAAAAAATCAAAGAAAAACAATAATCTGCCGCTTAAAGAATGTGATGATCATTCGGATATCGATGCAATTGACGACGGTCATATTGATGTCAGACAAAAGCTTTTGAGCCTTGATGATAAGTATAAAATTGTAATTTATCTTTATTACTACGAGGATTATTCCGTATCGCAGATTGCTGATTGTTTAAAGCTGACATCTTCAAATGTTAAAACAAGATTAAAACGAGCAAGAGATATTTTAAAAATAGAATTGGAGGATTGACGGATATGAAAAAAGAAGATATTAAACGTTGTATTGATGAGTTTGAACCCGATCCTTATATGAAAACACGTATTAAAGCGAATATTAAGCCTTCTAAAAAAAGAAATTTTATCAAGCCGCTTGTAAGTGCCGTAACAGCTTTTGCGTTGCTTATCGGTATCGGTGTTGGTGTGAATCAGGTATACGATGAAAAATCTCCTGATATTACACCGAGTAATACGTATTCAACCAGCGAAGGCAAAGGCTTATTGGATTTTTCAATCGTTGCCTATGCAGCATCTGACACCGGAGAGACAGGAGAAGGTGTTTTGCTCAGCGAAGAAAACATAAATATAATTAATGATGCAAAAATAGTTTTGTCTCAGCACAAATGCGTTGACAGTGGATATAGTTATTCGGTTGACGGTAAATGTGCCTTTGATATTTCAGCTGAGAATATGAAAAGGGTAACCGTTAAAACAGACGGCGGTACACTTTATTATAATGACGAGCAGCTTATGCAGCATTTAATCAGAAATGAAGAATATTACAAAGCAATTATCCCTTTGAGTACCGAGCAAAACGAGTATGTGCTATCTCTTAATGAGGAACAATTCATTAATGACAGAGAACGTTTTGAACGATTTATAAAAGAATATGATGCGTCACAGTATCTTGAGGGTGTTGATTTCGATGAATGCGGTGTTGAATATGATGACAACAGTGAAAATCCGAGCTTTAAGCTTTATGAATTTGAACTTTTAAATTCGTTTTGGAAGCATCATATTGATGAAATAAACGTTGATATTTATAATTCGGCAGCAGGTGTTAAGGATATGCAGTATTATCCTGACAGCTTTGTTAAGCAGCTGAATGACAGTGCTGTAACGAGTTTGTCAGCATATCCTTATCCTGTTGACAGCATATATATTACCGTAGAATTTGAAAGCGGCGAAAGTGTTACCAAGCGGATTGATGTTTATTTTGGCAAAGAAGGTGAATTTTCATCACAGGATGCTGGAAGAGAATTCTTATCATTACAGCTTAAACTTTCAAAAGAGTAACATAATAAGTAAATTAATTCAGTATGAAATATTAACACCGCAGAGGAAAAAGCTCTGCGGTGTTTTGTGTCAGTTCAGTATTTCAATTATTTCTTTAAACTCGTGGGAATTTTTGAATTCCACGGAAAGTGGATATTTTTCCAGTATAAGTCGTTTCATCTGTGAGCAGGCGATATATGTGCTGCCAAGGGTGTTTTTATTGAATTTCTTTCCATTTAAAAGCATAGATGTGTGTGTTGTTACTTCAGGCAGATTGTCAAATTGCTTTGCAAGCTCGGCACAAATTTTTAAGTTGTCCAATGCTTTTTGAGAATTGCCTGCCTGAAAATACAAATGTCCGAGATGACCGTAGTTGTATATGATAAAGCGCCAATTCTGTCCGTAATTACCGTCAGTATAAATTTTGCTGTAAATTTCATTCATCATTTCAATTGCACTTATTTTATATGGCGGTTCTTTAAATTGAGATTCATTTTCAAATCGGTCCATATAAAATAACATATGTGAAATCGTATTATCGAGTAAAACAAGCTCCTTTTCAATTGCCTCACCGCATGCCTGTTTATGTGCATCGGATGTGAGATGATGAAAAAGTGTTGCAAGGTATTCCCTTGTGTCCAGCATAGAGGGGAAGTCGTTAATCATATTTTCAATATCATCAATTGCTATCCCATTACATTTATCCTGAGAAAGTGATTCATATAGCTGTGCAATATGTCGTTTGGCAGAAAGACGGATTTTATCAGATGTACAGTTTTGCCTGATGTTTTCATATATGGAATGTACTCTTGGAAGAATTTCGGTTTTGCTTTCAAAATGTATCAGATAGCTCATTTCTCTTAACAATATTCTGAAATCATTCGGTGCTTTTTCAATCAGCCTGTCAAGTATTTCTTTCTTTAATATCGCATCTGTAAGATTATCGTAATCCTCAATCAGTTTGGCTATCTCCGTTTCGTTTTCAGCTCTGTTGACACCGAGTAAATCATCAACAGATACTTTAAAAAATGACGCAATTACAGGCAGCATGGTTATATCGGGGTAGCTGTCACCCCTTTCCCATTTGCTCACAGCCTGAAAGGATACACCCAGCTGATTGGCAAGTGCCTCCTGTGTAAGCTTGCTTTCAATGCGGAATTTCTTTAGATTCTCACTGAAATATATATTCATTTATTTTCACCTCATATAAAATTCAACAGCGCTGCCGTAAGTAAATCATAACATTCTATCAAAAAATTAGCAATAAACCATTTGTTGATGGCAATTCTAATTACGGTTGAATTTTTCAACTACGGATATTTTGTTTACAAAAGAGTAACAAAAAGGTCTTGATTTATTATATAAGTTGATATATTATATTAAATATAGTGAAAGTTTAAATGTGTAATTGTATCCGTTTATAGTTGCACAAATTTATGTGAAACAGTTAAGAGGTAAAAACCGTGATTGAATTTAGAAACGTATCAAAGGTTTATGACAGTAACGGCACACACGCCCTTTCAAATGTTAATATTAAGATTGAGGACGGCGAGTTTGTTTTTGTTGTAGGCTCATCGGGTGCAGGTAAGAGTACATTTTTAAAGCTTATTATGCACGAGGAAAAGCCGACAGAGGGTGAAATCATTTTTAATGAATTTTCATCAGCTACACTAAAAAAGAAAAAGGTTCCGTATTACAGACGTGATATGGGTATTGTTTTTCAGGATTTCCGCTTGATTCCTAAAATGAGCGTTTATGATAATGTTGCATTCGCAATGCGTGTTATCGGTGCTAAGGAAAAGGAAATCAGAAAAAGAGTTCCTTATATCCTTCAGCTTGTTGGTCTTTCGCAAAAGGCAAGGTCAATGCCTAACGAGCTTTCCGGCGGTGAACAGCAGCGAGTATCGCTTGCAAGAGCACTTGTTAATAATCCTAAGGTTATTATTGCGGACGAGCCTACTGGTAATGTAGACCCTGAAATGAGCCACGAGATTGTAGGTCTTCTTACAAAAATCAATAATGCCGGCACAACTGTTATTATGGTAACCCATGAGCACGATTTGGTTCGTTCATTCCAGAGACGCGTTATTGTTATCAAAAACGGTGAGGTTGTATCCGATACACCTGATCCTACCCACGCTCAGTTTGAAAGCTCTACGCCTAAGGAAGACACTGATATGTTCTTTTTTGAAGAGAATGTTGCTATTGACAAGGTAGAGCTTGATGATATATTCGATAATCTTGAGGATGTCGTATCTGACAATAATGCAGGGGGTGAGGAATAATGACAGGTGCAAGCTTAAAATACCTCACTAAAGAGGGCTTTCGTAATGTATGGACAAACAGAATGATGTCACTTGCATCAATCTGTGTGCTTATGAGCTGTCTGGTGCTTGTAGGTTCAGCTACAATGATTTTCCTCAACATTGATTCCTTGCTTGCAAGAATTGAGGAAGAAAATGTTGTAATGGTTTATCTTGATGATAATGCAACAGAGGCAGAGGTTGCAGCTATGGAAGATACGATAAGAGCGATTGACAATATCAAGGACGTTGAATTCGTGTCTAAAGTAACAGCTTGGGAGGAGCAGCTCAGCACAATGGGAGAAGCTGAGCGTGAATTTTTTACTGACGTAAGTACAGAAATTCCCCTTCCGGATGCCTACAAGGTAACTGTTGATAATCTTGATAATTTTGGTGGTACTGTTGAAGATCTTAAAGGACTTGATCATGTTGATATTATACGTGAGAACAGGGATTTGGCACAAAGACTTGTTGCAATCCGTCATGGTATATCTGTGATTGCGATTGTTATAATTGCCGTTTTATTCCTTATATCACTATTTATTATTTCAAACACAATCAGACTTACAGTTTACAGCAGACGACTTGAAATCAGTATTATGAAATCAGTTGGTGCAACAAACAGCTTTGTAAGATTTCCGTTTGTAATTGAGGGAATGATTCTTGGTATACTTTCAGGTACAATCGGATTTGCTCTTGTTTGGGGCGTTTACGAGCTGGCAATTACTCAGTTCAGTGATTTATTAGCATCAATTAATCTTACAGCAATCGCATTTACCGATTATGCACTTATGATGCTTGGTGCATTTATTCTTATCGGTGTGATATGCGGTGTCGGCGGTTCGCTTGTAACGATGAGTAAATATCTTAACAGAGAAGGTAGTGAGATTAGTAATGTTTAAGTCAAAATATAAATGTATATCTTTGCTTATGAGCCTTGTGCTTGTGCTTACCTCGTTTTCCTTCGGAATGACTGCACAGGCGGCAAGCACTTCGGAATTAAACAGCAAAAGAAATAAAATTCAAAGTGAAATTGATGATACGCAGAAAAAGCTTAATGAGCTTTCTGCACAAAAAAAAGAAACAGAGGAATATGTGGCAGCCTTAAGGTCAAAAATAAGTTTGCTACAGGATAAGATTGATAATCTTGAAAGCGAAAAAAGTGCTTTGCAGGCAGAGATTGACGCAATTCAGACAAAAATTACAAATACTGAAAATGAAATTATAGCTGCTCAGAAGGAAATTGATATTAAGCAAGCAGAATTTGATGCGAGTTATGAGACCTATTGTCAGCGACTTAAGGCTATGTATGTGTCAGGTGCGGCATCAAATCTTGAGGTTTTGCTTACAAGCAGTGATATGAGTGCAATGCTGACACGCTCACAGATGATTAAATCAGTTGCAGAAAAGGATAGTGCTGTGCTGAATGACCTTATGAAAAAAATGGAGGAAATCGAGGCACAAAAGCAGGATCTTGAAATCAAGATTAAAGAGCTTGGCGAGGATAAGGCTAATCTTGAAACAGATAAGCAGGAGCTTCAGTCAAGACTTGATGAAATCAATGCATCAAAAAGCGAGCTTGATGCGGAGGCTGCAGAGTGTAATGCACTTATGCAGAAGTTGAATGCGCAGTCATCAGAATATATGGAGCTTATTGATACTGACAAAAAAAGACTCCAGGAGGTTGAGGATGAAATCCGCAGAACCGCAGTAGCATCATCTACTGGTTCCGGTTCAATCAGCAGTTCAACTGGTTCAGGCTCAGGCAGATTGCGTTATCCTACTGACAGTACAGCAATATCTGCAGGTTATCCTAATTATAAGAACGGTGGTTATCATGGCGGTATAGATTTCCCTGTATCAACAGGTTCAAATGTTTATGCAGCAGGCAGTGGTACAGTTACTCTTGTTAAACGCCTTAATTATAGTTACGGCTATTATGTAATGATTGATCATGGTGACGGTCTGTCAACACTTTATGCACATAACAGTGATTTGTATGTAACTGTTGGTCAGCGGGTATCAGCAGGTGAAGTAATCGCAGCAAGTGGATCTACAGGTAACTCATCAGGTCCGCATTGTCACTTTGAGGTGCGTGTAAACGGTAATCGTGTTAATCCAATGAATTATCTTTAATTAAAAACAAATTAATAAACAGATACATAAATTTTTAGGAGTGAAGCTAATGAGACAGTCAAATTTATTTTTTAAGATGATGCCTGTTTTGTTGGCTTTCTGCCTTTTTATAGGCTCAATTATGCCGAATACCGTTTTGGTTGCGAATGGTGCAGAATATCCCGATAATTATGAGAGTCTTTCTAATGAGGAAAAACAGGCTTATCTTGAGCAGCAGCTTAAAGAGGTTAATGAAAAGCTTGATAATCTTGCAAGTCAGTCAAAGGATACTGAGGAATATATCAATGCTCTTGATGAGAAAATCAGATATATGAATAATCAGCTTACTATTTCAAAGCAGGAGATGAATACATCAAAGGATAAAATCTCAACTCTTGAAAGACAATATTCAGAAAATGAGAAAAAAATTGCGTCTCTTCAGCTTGAAATTGAGCAGCTTTCAGAAGATAGTATAGTTTTAAAAGAAAAATTTGATGCATCACAGCAATTATACGCTCAAAGAGCAAGGGCAATGTATGTCAGTGGCAATATGACAACACTTGAGGCAATACTTACCAGCAAGGATATTTCAACTCTTCTGACAAGGCTTGAAATGATAAGGCGAGTATCCCGTCAGGATAAGGAGCTTCTTGAAAATCTGCAGAACGAGGGCAGAGCACTTTCAAGTGCCCAAAAGGAGCTAAGAGATAAGAAGGACAGTCTTACAAATAATCAGCAGGCACTTGCCGCAACCCAGCAGACACTTACTGCTACAGTTAAAAATCTTGAAAAGCAGCAGGTGGATTTTGCCGATAAGCAAAAGGTTTATGAGAGCGAAAAGTCAGAGGCTGACAATCTTCTTGTGAAAATTCAGGAGGATACGAAGAATTACAGCGAATTCAGGCATCAAAGCCAGGAGGATATTGAGGAAATCAATCGTGAGATTGAGGAGGCTGCACAGAAGTATATCAAGGAGCTTGAACAGCAGACAACGACTGCAACTACAACAACTACTGCTCCGTCTACAAGTGCAAGGCCTGATCTTCCTGCAAATCCTACTAATCCAAAGCCGAGTACAACAACAACTACTACTCAAAGCAGTTCAAATAAGCTTAGTCTGACATATCCTGTTCCGAGTCAGACGAGGATTACAACAGCTTATGGCAGTGCAGGATATACAGGGCATACAGGTGTTGACTTTGCCTGTGCATCAGGTTCAAATGTTGTTGCGGCAGAATCGGGAATAGTTATTAAATCAACCGATATTACGGGACATGCAAACGGAAGCTGTTCCTGCTCATACACGGGTGGTGGATATCATAGCTATGGACGTTATATCGTTATCATGCACGATAAGAAAAATGCAAAAGGAGAATGGGTGTATACACTTTATGCGCATAATTCATCAAGAGTTGTGTCAGAGGGGCAGAGAGTTACAAAAGGGCAGCTTATTGCGTATAGCGGTACTACAGGCAACTCAAGCGGACCGCACTGCCATTTTGAGGTGAGAACACCGACTTCTGCATATGAGCATTGTGTTAATCCGACAAATTATCTTCCGTAAATTACTAATTGAAATTTAATCGGTTTTATTTTAATATATATAATATAAGGCAAATATGGTTTATAACTTAAATTGTCTTAATAACAATGTATTCATTATACGCATACGCATATATGCGAGGGGAGTTTTTATAAGTGAAAACTAAATTTCTTTCACTTTTGATGGCATTCATACTGCTGTTTTGTACAGTTGGGCAAACTATAGCATTTGCACAGGAGGAAACGACTGCACCGGCTAAAACAGTGATATCGGACAGCAAGGGCGAAAGCACAACGAGTGAAGAAGATAATGAGAAAGCCAAGGAGGAAGCAAAGAAGCTTCTTGAAGAACAGCAGGCCTTGCTGCAGAAAAATCTTGAGGAGACTGAGAAAAAGCTTGCTGAGCTTGCCGTATCTTCCAAAGGTACAGCTGAATATATAGATACTCTTGATCAGAAAATCGGATATATGAATGAACAGCTCACTGTTCTGGAGGACCAGAACTTTTCAATCCAGGAGGAAATTAATACCCTTCTACCTGTTATTGAAGAAAATGAAGCAAAGCTGAGTGTTCTTTCTGAAGAGGTCGAGAAAACGAAAGCGGAGCTTGAAAAGCTTCAGAATAAATTTGACAGCGTATATTCTGCATATTGCACAAGAATGCGTGTCATTTACATAAGCGGTGATTTCAATATTCTTTCTGCACTGATTACATGTAAGGATATTTCAAGCCTTTTAACGAGGTATGAAATGATTAAATCGGTATCCAAAAGTGATGCTGAGCTTCTGAGAGATGTTCAGGAAAAAACAAAGGAAATTATCACAAAACAAAACGGGCTTGATGAAAAGGTTATCGAATTCGAGGCAGCAAAAGCTGAGCTTGATTCACAGAAAAGCGTGCTTGAGTCAAAGCTTAAAACGATTGAAAGAAACAGTGAGGTAATTGCCTCAAATAAAGCTACTCTTGCGACGGACAGGGCAGAAAGTGATCGTCTGCTTGCCCTGCTTACTGCACAGAACAAGCAGTATACAGAGTTCAGAAATGAGGACAGTGAAATTTCAGCAGCTGTTGAAAATGAAATTCAGGCACTTATTTCCGGTTTGAAACGTCCTGAAGAGGTTACAACTGCCGTTATAGGTGACAGACCTGATGAGATTGATGAGGATGATATTGAAACATCTGAATCACAGATTTATGCCAATTCAGATGCTGTGCTTAATATGACCTATCCTGTTCCCGGTCATACAAGTATTTCAGCAGGATATCCTAATTACAGCTCAGGTGGTTATCACGGTGGTATTGATTTCCCTTGTTCAACAGGCTCAAGCGTTGTTGCTGCACAGGATGGTATAGTCGTTACTGTTAAAAGGCTTGATTACAGCTATGGCTATTATGTTATGATTTATCATGGTACAGATGCAAGAGGTCGTTCGGTTGTTACACTTTATGCACATAATTCGTCAATTCTTGTATCGAATGGTCAGAATGTAAAGAAGGGCGAGCAGATTGCCAAGAGCGGTTCAACAGGCAATTCAACAGGTCCTCATTGCCATTTTGAAGTGCGTTTTAACGGCACTCGTGCAAATCCCAAAAATTATTTGAGCTAAGAAATTATATTGATTATGAATAAGATTAATTATCAGCTTGAACTGGATAAGATAATAGAACGCAATAAGAGAGAGGACATTATGCCCTCTCTTTTGCTGCATAGTTGCTGTGCTCCATGTTCAAGCTATACGATAGAATATTTATCAGATTATTTTAAGATTACGATATTATATTATAATCCGAATATATCAGAACAGACTGAATATGAAAAAAGAAAGGCTGAGCAAATCAGGCTGATTAATTCACTTGATACAAAAAACAAGGTCACTTTTCTTGATTGTGAATATGACAGCCGTGCGTTTTTCGATATTTCAAAAGGATATGAAAGATGCCGTGAGGGCGGCGAAAGGTGCTTCAGGTGCTACAGATTAAGGCTTGAAAAAGCTGCTGTGCTTGCAAAAGAAAAAAGTTTAGATTATTTTTGTACAACGCTTTCAATCAGCCCGCTAAAAAATGCACAGAAAATTAATGAAATCGGTTTTGAAATTGCTGGAAAGTGCGGAGTGAAATGGCTGCCGTCAGACTTTAAAAAACGGGAAGGCTATAAGCGTTCTATAGAACTTTCAAGGCAATTTAATTTGTATAGGCAGAATTATTGCGGCTGTGTATTTTCAAAAAGAGAAATGGAAAAAGAAGAGGAGACAAGTGATGAATAATCCGCTTGCAGACAGAATAAGACCAACCACGCTTGATAATGTCGTTGGTCAGAAGCATTTGCTGTCAGAGGGTAAGGCACTATATAATCTGATTTCATCGGGTGATATTCCCAATTTAATATTTTACGGGCCGAGCGGTGTTGGCAAAACTACAGTTGCGTCGATAATTGCCAGCGCAACCAATCGTTCTTTGCGCAGACTGAATGGTACGACGGCCTCTACACAGGATATTAAAGATATTGTTGCTGAACTTGATACCTTTACTGCACCTAACGGAATTCTTCTTTATCTTGACGAGATTCAGTATTTTAATAAGCGTCAGCAGCAAAGCTTGCTTGAATTTATTGAGAATGGAAAAATAACACTCATTGCCTCAACTACCGAAAATCCGTATTTTTACATATATCCTGCTATCCTTTCGCGTTCAACCGTGTTTGAATTCAAGCCGATTGAGCCTGACGATGTTGTTCCTGCCATTGAAAGAGGCTTTAACATTCTGTCGGATGAATACAAGCTTTTTCTTGAGATTGACGATGGCGTTTGTCAGAAAATAGCGAGGGGCTGCGGCGGAGATGTCAGAAAAGCACTCAACTGCGTTGAAAATTGCTTTTTTGCTACAGTTACGCAGGAAGATAAAAAGCATATCACGATGGATACCGCAAATGAGCTTGTGCAGAAAAGCTCTGTTCGCTATGACCGTGACGGTGATGAGCATTATGATATCATTTCAGCCTATCAGAAAAGTATGCGAGGTTCTGACCCTGACGCAGCACTGCACTATCTTGCAAGACTGCTTGAGGCAGGGGATTTGCCGTCAGCGTGCAGACGTCTCATGGTTTGCGCCTGTGAGGATGTAGGACTTGCTTATCCGCAGATAATTCCGATTGTAAAATCAGCAGTTGATATTGCGATGATGGTTGGTCTGCCTGAGGCAAGAATACCGCTTGCAGATGCTGTTATTCTCGTTGCAACATCACCGAAGAGCAATTCAGGCGAAGAGGCAATTAATCTTGCAATGGCAGATATAAAAAATGGTAATTACGGGCCTGTTCCGCGTCAGCTTCAGAATAAGCATTATGATGGGGAGGATGCCGAGGTTAAAGGGCAGTTTTATGTTTATCCGCACCTTTATCCTAATCATTGGACTGAGCAGCAGTATTTGCCTGATGTGCTGAAGGATAAGCAGTATTATACCTATGGACCTAATAAAAACGAACAGGCCTTTAAAACCTATTGGGATAAAGTAAAGAATAGAAATAAATAAATCATTGTTTAGCGTAGTACGCAGAAACGAGGAAATGTGTATTTAGAGGGCGAGAAATTACCCAAAATACAAAAAGCACGCAAAACATACGCTGGTTCGATACCTGCGTATGTTTTAGAGTAGTTTATACGGGTTATTTGCAAATTGCTCTATATTGTTATTGCGACATATTATTCGTGTTTTTATCCCGTGTGCGGTTATGGGTGATTTATTGCACGCTAAACAATAATTTAACTGATAAAAGAGGATGCTTTATGACTAAAAAAGAAAGAGCATTAAAAGCGATTGAAATACTCAAAGAGCTATATCCGGAAGCACTCTGCTCGCTTACGGCATCAAATCCATTTGAGCTTTTGGTAGCAGTAAGACTTTCTGCTCAATGCACAGATGCAAGGGTAAATCTTGTTACCCCTGCGCTTTTCGAAAAGTATAAAACACTTGACGATTATTGCAATGCCGATATTAAGGATGTTGAGCAATTGATACATAGCTGCGGCTTTTACAAAAGCAAGGCTGAATCAATTATTGGTATGGCACAGATGATAAGAGATAAGTTTGACGGCAAAGTGCCCGATAATATTGAAGATTTGATTACTCTTCCGGGTGTAGGCAGAAAGACTGCTAACCTTATTGTTGGTGATGTTTATGGTAAGGAGAGCATAGTGGTTGATACGCATATGATACGTATTTCAAACCGCATTGGTCTTGTCGCAGAAAAGGACCCTAAAAAAATCGAGTTTGCGCTTAAAAAAATTGTTCCTGCAGATGAAGGCTCAGATTTCTGTCACAGAATCGTTTTGTTCGGCAGAGACACCTGCTCAGCGAGAAAGCCTCTTTGTGAGTCTTGTAAAATGGCAGAGGTGTGCAAAAGGGTTGGTGTGAAAAAGTGAACTCAAATATCGTATTAATCGGTATGCCCGGTAGTGGAAAATCGACCTGCGGAGTTGTTGCTGCAAAGATGCTTTTAAAAAACTTTTTTGATACCGATTTGCTTATCCAGAATCTTGAGGGTATCAGTCTGCAGAGTATAATTGATACGAAGGGTAATGAATATTTTGAGCAGGCGGAAGAAAACGCGATACTTGATTTAGACATTCAGGGAACAGTTATTGCCACAGGCGGCTCGGTTGTTTATTCCGATAAGGCTATGCAGCATTTGAAAAAGCTTGGCAAAATTATTTATCTTCACCTTGATTATGAGCAGATGTGCAGCAGAATCAGTAATCTTTCGACACGTGGTGTTGTTATGAAAAACGGTGAAACTCTGCTTGATATGTACAATGAAAGACTGCCGCTTTATGATAAGTGGGCAGATGAGATAATTGATTGCGGAAGCAATACAGTTGAGCAGACTGCACAGGCAATAAGTGAGCTTGCAAAAAAATAAATTTTATACTTGAACACTGATATAAAAAGTGTTATTATAGTAAAAATAAATTAAAGAGAGATAGTTATTTCTTTAAAATAATTAAAAACGGAGGCGGATTTATGAGCGAATACGGTGCTAAGTTTGTAAAAGAGGGATTAACCTTTGATGACGTCCTTCTTATTCCTGCTGAGTCTGATGTTACTCCTGACAGAGTGCAGCTGCAGACAAAGCTTACAAAGGATATCACACTTAATATCCCACTTATGACAGCAGCAATGGATACTGTTACAGAATCACGTATGGCAATTGCAATTGCACGTGAGGGCGGTATTGGTGTTATCCACAAAAATATGCCGATTGAAGATCAGGCAACAGAGGTTGATAAGGTAAAAAGATCAGAAAACGGTGTTATTACCAATCCGTTCTTCCTTTCACCAAATCATCTTGCGTCCGATGCTGAAATGCTTATGAATAAGTATCGTATCAGCGGTGTGCCGATTTGTGAAGATGACGGAACATTAGTTGGTATTCTTACCAATCGTGATATGAGATTTATGTCAGACTATAGTGTTAAGATTTCATCTGTAATGACTCCAAAATCTCAGCTTGTTACAGCTAAAGAGGGCACAACTCTTGAGGATGCAAAGAAAATTCTTATGGGCTCGAAAGTTGAAAAGCTTCCACTTGTTGATGCAAACGGCAAGCTTACCGGTCTTGTAACAATTAAGGATATCGAAAAGAGTGTTAAATATCCTAATACAGCAAGAGATAAAGAGGGCAGACTCCTTTGTGCGGCAGCTCTCGGTGTAACTAATGATGTACTTATTCGTGCTCAGGCACTTGCAGATGCAGGTGTTGATGCATTTGTTCTTGACTCAGCTCATGGTCATAGTTTGAATATTATGAAATCAGTTGAAAAGGTTAAGAATGCTTTCCCTCACATTTCACTTATCGCAGGTAATGTTGCCACAGCAGATGCTACAGAGGCTCTTATCAAAGCAGGTGCAGATGCTGTTAAGGTTGGTATTGGACCGGGTTCAATTTGTACAACTCGTGTTGTCGCAGGTATCGGTGTACCGCAAATTACTGCTATTTACGATTCAGCTGAAAGAGCAGACAAGTATGGTATTCCTGTGATTGCAGATGGTGGTATTAAGTACAGCGGTGAAATTGTTAAGGCTATTGCAGCCGGTGGTTCTGTAGTAATGGTTGGCTCACTTGTAGCAGGCTGTGAGGAGTCACCCGGTGACACTGAAATTTATCAGGGTCGTCAGTTCAAGGTTTATCGTGGTATGGGCTCTCTTGGTGCTATGAATCAGGGCAGCGCTGACAGATATTTTCAGAAGGGTTCAAAGAAATTTGTTCCTGAAGGTGTTGAAGGTCGTGTTCCTTATAAGGGACCTCTCGGTGATACAGTATTCCAGATGATGGGTGGCTTGCGTTCAGGAATGGGCTATTGCGGATGTCATACAATTGAAGAGCTTCGTACAAACGCTAAGTTTATAAAGATTACAGGTGCAGGTCTTGTTGAAAGCCATCCTCACGATGTTTCAATCACGAAGGAAGCTCCTAACTATTCAGGCAGCACTCATATGGACTAATACTAAAAAATATTTTTGAAAAATTCAGGTTAAAGGGCAATCTCGTATATGGGATTGCCTAAATTGACCTTATATTTACTTTAGGTTGTGAATAATCAATGGCGGAAAAAGTGTCAAAATGGACTAAGTTCAAAAAATTCTTAAAAAGAAATATGACACCAACTTGGGCAAAGCATATATCTTATCAGATTTTTGCATTTCTTGTTGCTGTTGCCATGGTTATTGGTGTTGCCGATTATGCAGTAACAAAAACCTATGATGAAATGGAGCTGACATTTGTGGATAATTTTACTATAACTGCTCATACGGGTGCATATAATACCGAAATGAATAGTGCCCAGTTTGTGCAGGCAGCAATCGACAATGGTGTTGCTGTTATAGAACTTGATATTCGTCAGCGTCCGGATCATACAATTGTTATGAGCCACGATATTGTTGTGACAAATAATGATGGTACACCGCTTACGGAAGCATTTGAGCTTTTAAAGGGTACAGATATAAAGATTAATCTTGATATTAAAGAGACAAGAGTTCTTGATAATATGTATAAGCTTTTGGTAGACTATGGCCTTGTTGAACAGTCATTCTTAACAGGTATCGAAACAGTTAATGTTAAGGCGGTTAAAGAATCTGCTTGTAAGGATATGGATTATTATCTTAACTATATGCCATCAAGACCAAAGGTTTTCTTTGATGAATATAGAGAGAAGCTTATTCAATTACTTGAGGAGACAGGTGCAATTGGCATTAACTGTAACTATAAGTTTGCTAATTCTCAGCTTTCGAGTCTGCTTCATAAAAAAGGTTACAAGCTTTCTGTATGGACAGTTGATAAGGAAAGAACGGCAAAAAAGATGCTTGCAATCATGCCTGATAACATCACAACAAGAGATCCGCAAATGATAAATAAAGTTATCGAAAATTGGGGAAAATAATTTGAAAAAAGACTTGACTATTTAATAAAGTTGTGATATAGTATTAGAGCATTAGAGATGCGCTGGTGTAGCTCAGTTGGTAGAGCAGCTGATTTGTAATCAGCAGGTCAGGGGTTCGAGTCCGTTCACCAGCTCCACAGCTACCGTATCTTTAAATACGGTAGCTTAAATATGGAAGAGTTCCCGAGTGGCCAAAGGGAACAGACTGTAAATCTGTCGTCAGTGACTTCGGTGGTTCGAATCCACCCTCTTCCACCAGATTAACGAGTATCCTAGCGATACTCGTTAATGATATCGAGGTGTAACTCAGTTTGGCTAGAGTGCCTGCTTTGGGAGCAGGATGCCGCAGGTTCGAGTCCTGTCACCTCGACCAGAGAGACTTGGTTTTCTTAGGAATTCCAAGTCTTTTCTTTTCCTAAGATATACGCAGTTAAAGCAAAAATTAAGCACCTTTGAAAAATCAAAGGTGCTTTTTGTGATTTAAAATGCTTGAGCATTGCAGTCAACTGCAGTACCGAGTATATTGAAATTTGCTTGTCCGTATTATATAATATAAACAGGACATAAATTTGCCCGATAAGGAGTTATCTAAAAATGATATTCAGTTAAATATTGCCTCCGAAGGGAGGCTTATCAATGGAGCATTATGTTTTTCTAATTCTGATACTGATTTTTTCAACAGGCTACATAATGGTAATAAAAAAGAAATAAATCGCCTAACTTCCACATAAGACGATTTATTCTATATCATATTATATAACTGGAGGTTATCTGACTATCAGATAACTCCTTATTTATTTTTAATATAGATAATATTATTCTTCTTTTCAATGACGTGCACATCGTATTCTTGGTGACTTTTACCTATTAGGTATTTGGTTTATTTCACACAAATGGGATATAAATTTTAATTTGCATATGAGCCTTGAATTATCTTTGTTTTTCTTAATCATAGGAATTATCAATTATTTCAGCCAAATCTGAGAAAAATTTATCCTTATCAATATTTAAG
>CAMWPJ010000020.1 GCA_947176035.1 uncultured Clostridia bacterium
ATTTATAATATGCTTTATATTATAGTGCATCTAAAATGGAAATTTGTGCGTAATTGGGTTTAGTCCCATTAACAGTCCGATACGTCCGGCATATGCCTTTTCGTCGGCAAACGGCAGATTTTGTTTTGTTTTTACAAAAAATGATTGGAGTGACTCTTATGGTAAATGTGAAGGACACACAGCTTGGTACTACCACTCGTAAGAACTTTGCTAAAATCAATGAAGTTATGCAGATGCCTAATTTGATTGAGGTTCAGAAAAGCTCATACCAATGGTTCCTTGACGAAGGTCTTAAAGAGGTGTTCAGAGATATCGGTTCAATCACCGATTATACAGGAAACCTTGTTTTGGACTTTATTGACTATTCAATGGACGAGGAGCCAAAATACTCAATTGCTCAGTGTAAGGCGCGTGATGTAACTTATGCAAAACCTTTGAAGGTTAGAGCAAGACTTATGAACAAGGAGACAGGTGAGGTTAAGGAAAACACTGTATTTATGGGTGATTTCCCATGGATGACTGATGCCGGTACCTTTGTTATTAACGGTGCTGAAAGATGTATAACCTCTCAGCTTGTTCGTTCACCCGGTGTTTATTACAATATGGACCATGATAAGACAGGTAAGGAGCTGTTCACAAACACAGTTATTCCTAACCGCGGTGCTTGGCTCGAGTATGAGACAGACGCAAACGATCTTTTCTATGTTCGTATTGATAAAAACAGAAAAATCTATATAACAACTCTTATCAGAGCATTGGGTCTCGGTACGGATGAAGAAATCATTGATTTCTTCGGCGAGGATGAAAGAATCCTTGCTACAATTGAGAAGGATGCTACAAAGAACAAGGAAGAGGCTCTTCTTGAGGTTTACAAGAAGCTTCGTCCGGGCGAGCCGCCTACACTTGAGACTGCACAGGCTCATATTGATGGTTTGTTCTTTGATGCACACCGATATGATCTTTCAAGAGTCGGCAGATACAAGTATAACAAAAAGCTTGCTATCAGTGACAGACTTGCAGGTCAAACTCTTGCTCAGCCTGTAATCTCACCTCAGGGTGAGTTCCTTGCCGATGCCGGTGAGAAAATTTCCGAGGAAAAGGCACTTGAAATCGAGACTGCAGGTGTTATGTTTGCATTTGTCGATGTTGAGGGCAAGGAAGTTAAAATTGTATCAAACGGTATGGTTGATATCAATGCTTATATTGATTTTGACTGTAAGGAATTCGGTATTAACGAAAAGGTTTCCTACAGAGTTCTTGCAGAAATTCTTGAGAAGTGCGGCGATGATGAGGCTGCTCTCAAGGAGGAAATCCAGTTAAGAGTTGATGACCTTATCCCTAAACATATTATAATAGATGATATTTTTGCTACTGTATCCTATCTTCTTAACCTTGCAAATGGTGTTGGTTCACTCGATGATATCGACCATCTTGGTAACAGAAGAATCCGTGCAGTGGGTGAGCTGCTCCAGAATCAGTTTAGAATCGGTTTCACAAGAATGGAAAGAGTTATCCGTGAAAGAATGACTCTTCAGGCACAGGATGATGATGAGTCAATTACTCCTCAGGCACTTATCAATATAAGACCTGTTGTTGCTGCAATTAAGGAATTCTTCGGTTCATCACCGCTTTCACAGTTTATGGATCAGAACAATCCTCTTGCAGAGCTTACTCATAAGAGAAGACTTTCAGCACTTGGTCCGGGCGGTCTTTCAAGAGACCGTGCAGGCTTTGAGGTTCGTGACGTACACTATACACACTATGGCAGAATGTGTCCTATCGAGACTCCTGAAGGTCCTAACATCGGTCTTATTTCTTACCTTGCTTGCTACAGCCGTCTTAACGAATATGGCTTTATTGAGGCTCCTTACCGTAAGGTTGATAAGGAGACCGGTATTGTTACCGATGAGGTTGTTTATATGACTGCTGATGTCGAGGATAATTATGTAGTTGCTCAGGCAAATGAGCCGCTTGATGAAAACGGCAGATTTGCGAATCAGAGAGTTACATGCCGTTTCAGAGATGAGTTCATGACAATGTCACCTGATAAGGTTGACTATATGGATGTATCACCTAAGATGGTTGTTTCGGTTGCTACATCTATGATTCCATTCCTTGAAAACGACGATGCTAACCGTGCACTTATGGGTGCTAACATGCAGCGTCAGGCAGTTCCGCTTCTTAAAACAGTTGCTCCTGTAGTCGGCACCGGTATGGAATATAAGGCTGCATATGACTCAGGTGTAGTTGTTATTGCAAAGCGCGGCGGTACTGTTACTGCAGTAGATGCTGACACAATTGAGATTACAACTAAGGATAATGTAGTTGATAAATATGAGCTTGTTAAGTTCTCAGGCTCAAACCAGGGCACATGTATCAATCAGCGCCCAATCGTATCCCTTCATCAGACAGTTGAGGACGGACAGGTAATTGCTGATGGTCCTGCAACCTGCAATGGTGAGGTTTCACTCGGTAAGAACGCGCTTATCGGCTTTATGACCTGGGAAGGTTATAACTACGAGGATGCTGTTCTTATTAATGAAAAGATTGTTCGTGATGATGTTTATACATCCATTCATATCGAAGAGCATGAGGTTGAATCACGCGATACAAAGCTTGGTCCTGAAGAAATTACAAGAGACATTCCTAACGTAGGTGAGGATGCTCTCAAGGATCTGGATGCTGATGGTATTATCCGTATTGGTGCAGAGGTTCACTCCGGTGATATTCTTGTTGGTAAGGTAACTCCTAAGGGTGAGACTGAGCTTACAGCTGAGGAAAGACTTCTTCGTGCAATCTTCGGCGAAAAGGCAAGAGAGGTAAGAGATACCTCAATGCGTGTTCCTCACGGTGAGTATGGTATTGTAGTAGACGTTAAGGTGTTTACACGTGCAAACAGTGATGAGCTTTCACCCGGTGTTAATAAGGTAGTAAGAGTATATATTGCTCAGAAGCGTAAGATTCAGGTCGGCGATAAGATGGCTGGTCGTCACGGTAACAAGGGTGTTGTTTCAAGAATTCTTCCTCAGGAGGATATGCCGTTCCTTCCTGATGGTAGACCGCTTGATATCGTGCTTAACCCACTTGGCGTACCATCTCGTATGAACATCGGTCAGGTGCTCGAGGTTCATCTTGGCTATGCTGCAATGGCACTCGGCTGGAAGATGATGACACCTGTATTCGACGGTGCTCACGAGCAGGATATACGTGATTGCTTAGAGCTTGCCGATATCGGTTATTATATTGATGAAAACGGTAACAAGGTGTTTGACGGTAAAACAGAGCTTATCGATGGACGTACTGGCGAGAAGTTCGATAACAGAATTACTGTTGGATATATGTACTATCTCAAACTCCATCACCTTGTTGATGATAAGATTCATGCTCGTTCAACGGGTCCTTACAGCCTTGTAACTCAGCAGCCTCTTGGTGGTAAAGCTCAGTTCGGCGGACAGCGTTTCGGTGAAATGGAGGTTTGGGCACTCGAGGCATACGGCGCTGCTTACACACTTCAGGAAATCATCACAATCAAATCTGATGACGTTGCCGGTCGTGTACGTGCATATGAATCAATCGTTAAGGGTGAAAATATTCCGGCAGCGGGTACACCTGAATCCTTCAAGGTTCTCTTTAAAGAGCTTCAGGCACTCGGTCTTGATACCAAAGTACTTGACCGTGAGGGCAATGAGGTTGAGCTTAAACAGGATTTGGATGATGGTACCGCTATTCAGCCAATTGACGAACAGGCTTTCACAACTGTCAATGACTTTGAGGGTCAGGATGGTTACGGTGTCGAGGATGCCGAGGATGAAGGCGAGGAAGCAGGTCAGTCAGATGAATTTTCTGATTTGTTTGCTGATAGTTTCAGTGACGATTATAATGATGAAGATTAATCTGAACACGACTTCCGAAAAACAATACTAATTAATAAGTAAGGAGTGCTTCCAAATGGATAATTATGAAAATGAATTCAGTTCTATAAAAATTGGCCTTGCTTCTCCCGAGCAGATCCGTGAGTGGTCCTACGGTGAGGTAACAAAGCCTGAAACAATAAATTACAGAACTCTTAAGCCGGAACGTGACGGTCTTTTCTGTGAAAGAATTTTCGGACCTATGAAGGACTGGGAATGTCACTGCGGTAAGTATAAGAGAGTTCGCTATAAGGGTAAAGTCTGCGAGCGCTGCGGTGTTGAAATTACACGTGCTAAGGTACGTCGTGAGCGTATGGGTCATATCGAGCTTGCAGCTCCTGTATCACACATCTGGTATTTCAAGGGTATCCCAAGTCGCCTTGGTCTTGTTCTTGATATCAGCCCAAGATATCTTGAAAAGGTGCTTTATTTTGCACTTTATATCGTAACAGACCCAGGTGATACACCACTTGAAAAAATGCAGATTCTCAATGAGAAAGAATATGCAGAAATGCGTGAAAGATATGAGGATGACTTCAAAGCAGGTATGGGTGCAGAGGCTGTTAAAGAGCTTTTACAGAGCATTGATGTAGGTCAGCTTCGTGCAGAGCTCACAGCTGAGCTTGAGACTGCAACAGGTCAGAAGAGAGTAAGACTTCTCAAGAGGCTTGATGTTGTTGATGCTTTCTACCACAGCGGCAATAAGCTTGAGTGGATGATACTTGATGCTATCCCTGTTATTCCTCCTGATATTCGTCCTATGGTTCAGCTTGATGGCGGCAGATTTGCTACCTCAGATTTGAACGATTTATACAGACGTGTTATTAACCGTAATAACCGTCTTAAGAGATTGCTCGAGCTTGGTGCGCCTGAAATCATTGTAAGAAATGAAAAAAGAATGCTTCAGGAGTCCGTAGATGCTCTTATTGATAACGGCCGCCGCGGCAGACCTGTAACCGGTCCTAACAATAGACCTCTTAAGTCACTTTCCGATATGCTTAAGGGTAAGCAGGGCCGCTTCCGTCAGAACCTTCTCGGTAAGCGTGTTGACTATTCAGGTCGTTCGGTTATTGTTGTTGGTCCTGAGCTTAAAATGCACCAATGCGGTCTTCCTAAGGAAATGGCTATTGAGCTGTTTAAGCCTTTTGTTATGAAGAGACTTGTTGAGACCGGTGTTGCATCTAACATCAAATCAGCAAGAAAGATGGTTGAAAGAGCTAACAATCCTGCAGTATGGGATTGCCTTGAGGTTGTAATCAAGGATCACCCTGTAATGCTTAACCGTGCCCCCACACTTCACAGACTTGGTATTCAGGCATTTGAGCCGGTACTCGTTGAGGGTAGGGCAATTAAACTCCATCCGCTTTCATGTACAGCGTTTAACGCTGACTTCGATGGTGACCAGATGGCTGTTCACGTACCTCTTTCAGCAGAGGCTCAGGCTGAGGCAAGAATGCTTATGCTTGCTGCAAATAACCTCCTCAAGCCTTCAGATGGTAAGCCTGTTGCTGTTCCTACACAGGATATGGTTATTGGTTCATACTATTTAACAATGATTAAAGAGGGCGAGCCCGGTCAGCCTAAGTTCTTTAAGGATGAGGCAAGAACACAGGAGGTTTCATTTAACGAGGTTAAGGCTGAAATCAATAGGGGTATTGAAGACCCAAGAAATTTTGTTCCTAATGCTGCAATTCTTTGTGAAATCAGCGACAAAGAGTTTACAGAAAAATACGGTTTCTATCGTTCATATAGTATCTATAGGGACAAGGATGAGGCAATGATGGCTTATCAGGAGGGCTCTCTTGGTATGCACTCACCTGCTAAAATCCGTGTTACAAAGGTTGAGAATGGTGTAACAAGAAGCGCACTTATTATCACAACAATCGGTAGGATTATATTTAATAATCCTGTTCCTCAGGATCTTGGCTTTGTTGACAGATCAAATCCTGAGAATGAATTTGAGCTGGAAGTTTCCTTTGTTGTTAAGAAAAAGCAGCTCGGTCAGATTGCTGAAAGATGTATTAATGTTCACGGCGTTTCAATTGCTTCAGGTGTTCTTGATGCAATCAAGAATCAGGGCTATAAATACTCAACAATTTCAGGCACAACAGTAGCCGTAATCGACGCACTTATTCCTGAAAAAAAGAAGGATTATCTTGCTGAAGCTGAAAAACGAGTTGATGAAATCACATATAATTACAACTATGGTCTTATCACCAACGAGGAGCGTTCCTCAGCCGTAATCAAGGCTTGGGAGGATTGTACAAATAAGGTTTCTAACGAGCTTACAAGTAACTTCGACGGTGCGCACAACCCAATCCACATGATGGTTGACTCAGGTGCCCGTGGTAGTACCTCACAGCTTCGTCAGCTTGCAGGTATGAGAGGTCTTATCGCAAACACTGCAGGTAAGACAATCGAGGTTCCTATTCGTGCTAACTACCGTGAAGGTCTTAACATTCTTGAATACTTTATCTCATCTCGTGGTGCTCGTAAGGGTCTTGCCGATACAGCTCTTCGTACAGCTGACTCCGGTTATCTTACTCGTCGTCTTGTTGATGTATCACAGGATGTAATTATCCGTGATGATGACTGCGGCTGTCACGAGGGCATCGTAGTTTCAAAGATTATGGACGGTAACCGTGTTCTTGAACCGCTTGAGGAAAGACTTACAGGTCGTTTCTGCGTTGAGCCTGTTATTGATCCGAATACAGGCGAGGTTCTTATGGAGACAGACAGAATGATGACTGAGGATGATGCGAAACGTATTGTCGCTGCAGGTGTTGAGGCTGTTAAAATCCGTTCACTTATTACCTGTAAATCACGTCACGGCGTATGCCGTAAGTGTTATGGTGCAAACCTTGCCTTTAACGAGCCTGTTCAGGTTGGTGAGGCAGTTGGTATTATCGCTGCTCAGTCAATCGGTGAGCCTGGTACGCAGCTTACAATGAGAACTTTCCACACCGGTGGTGTTGCCGGCGGTGCTGATATTACACAGGGTCTTCCAAGAGTAGAAGAACTCTTCGAGGCAAGAAAGCCAAAACAGCTTGCTATTCTTTCTGAAATCGAGGGTGATGTCAGATTTGAGGAAATCAAGAAGAGCCGTCATGTTGTTGTATTCAACAGCGAGACTGCTGAAGAGAGAAAATACCTTATCCCATATGGTGCACGTCTTTGCGAAAACATTGTTGAGGGTGCTCATATCCAGAAGGGTACAGAGCTTACACTCGGTGCAGTAAATCCGCACGATGTACTTGCTATTCTCGGTGAAGAGGCTGTTTATAATTATCTTATCAAGGAAGTTCAGTTCGCATACCGTACACAGGGTGTTGATATCAACGATAAGCATATCGAGGTTATTGTTCGTCAGATGCTCAAGAAGTGTACTGTTGACGAGGCAGGAGCTACTGACCTTGTACCGGGTACAATGGTTGATGTTGCTGCTGTTGACGAGGCAAATGCTGAGGTTGAAAAGAGAATCAGAGCAGGTGAGACTGAGCTTAAAAAGGCTACCTATATTCCTATTCTTATGGGTATCACTAAGGCTTCTCTTGCAACGGATTCCTTCCTTTCAGCTGCATCCTTCCAGGAGACTACGAGAGTTCTTACTGATGCAGCAATCAAGGGTAAGAGCGATCCTCTTATCGGTCTTAAGGAAAATGTTATTATCGGTAAGCTTGTTCCTGCCGGTACAGGTATGGAAGTGTTCAGAGATGTTGATGTTGTTCCAAGTTATTTTTCATCAGAGGCAAGCGATGAAATTTTAAATCTTGAACAATTACAAGAACTCTTGACAAATACAATGTCATAATGTATAATGCTAAGTTGCATGGGTATGAATTTGTATATATTTAACAAATATGCCTGTGAGTATTTAGTAAAAAACACAACGTTTGGGACGAAGTTTGGCTTCGTCCCACGGTGTGCGTTTAAATGATACAATAAATTTTTATTATTGTATGATTTATGCGCATATAGCGTATAAAAATAATTTGAAAGGAGATAAACTATTGTGCCTACCTTTAACCAACTTGTAAGAACAGGTCGTAAGTCAATAGAGAAGAAGTCAAAGACTCCTGCTCTTCTTAAGAGCCTGAACACAAAGAAGAATGTTATGAATGATAACAATTCTCCTCAGAAGCGTGGTGTTTGTACAGCAGTTAAGACAGCTACTCCTAAGAAGCCTAACTCAGCTCTTCGTAAGATTGCCAGAGTTCGTCTTACTAACGGAATTGAAGTTTCTGCTTACATCCCGGGTGTTGGTCATAATCTTCAGGAGCACTCAGTAGTAATGATCCGCGGCGGACGTGTTAAGGACCTTCCTGGTGTACGTTATCACATCATCCGTGGTACTCTTGATACTCAGGGTGTTAACGGAAGAATGCAGAGCCGTTCTAAGTACGGTGCTAAAAGACCAAAGGCTGCTAAAAAGTAAGCCTTACAAAGTTTCTTATGGAATAACAATAGTTTATATACCTATATATAAGTATATGACCTTTTGTTGACTCCACGGGAAAACCGAGTACCTATGAACTCATTGAAAATTTATGAAGGAGGGAAGCGAGATGCCAAGAAGAGGTCAAATCGCTAAGCGTGATGTATTACCTGATCCATTGTACAACTCAAAGCTTGTTACAAGACTGATCAACAACATTATGCTTGATGGAAAAAAGGGTGTCGCTCAGAAAATCGTTTACGGAGCATTTGACATCATTAAGGAAAAGACAGGCAATGATCCGCTTGAGACTTTTGAGTCAGCTATGGAAAATGTAATGCCTGTTCTCGAAGTAAAGGCTCGCCGTATCGGTGGTGCTACCTATCAGGTTCCTCTTGAGGTTCGTCCTGAAAGAAGACAGACACTTGGTCTTCGTTGGATTACTCTTTACGCTCGTCAGCGTTCAGAGAGAACTATGAAGGAACGTCTTGCTGCAGAGATTATGGATGCAGTTAACAAGACTGGCGGCGCTGTAAAGAAGTGCGACGATACACACAAGATGGCAGAAGCAAACAAAGCATTTGCTCATTTCAGATATTAATAGGAGGATATTATGCCAAGAAAAGTATCTCTTGAAATGACAAGAAATATTGGTATTATGGCTCATATTGATGCAGGTAAAACAACTACCACCGAGAGAATTCTGTATTACACAGGTATCAATCACAAGATTGGTGAGACTCACGAGGGTTCTGCAACAATGGACTGGATGGAGCAGGAGCAGGAGCGTGGTATCACAATCACATCTGCTGCAACAACTTGTTTCTGGAAAGACCATAGAATCAATATCATTGATACACCTGGTCACGTTGACTTCACAGTAGAGGTTCAGCGTTCACTTCGTGTACTTGACGGTTCAGTTACTGTTCTTTGTGCAAAGGGCGGTGTTGAGCCACAGTCTGAGACTGTATGGCGTCAGGCTGACGAATATAAGGTACCAAGAATGATCTATGTTAATAAGATGGACATTATGGGTGCCGATTTCTATAGAGCACTTGATATGGTTAGAGACCGTTTCAAATGTAATGCTCTTCCAATCCAGCTTCCAATCGGAAGTGAGGATACTTTTGAAGGAATTATTGACCTTGTTGAAAATCATGCTATCATCTATATTGATCCTGCAAAGGAAAAGGGCATGAAGTTTGAAGTAAGAGAAATTCCTGACGATATGAAAGAATTAGCTGCAAAGTACAGAACAGAGCTTATCGAGCATGTTGCAGAACAGGACGAGGCTCTTATGGAGAAGTACTTTGAAGAAGGCGAGGACGCAATCTCTGTTGATGAGATTAAGAGTGTTATTCGTAAGTCTACAATCGCTAATGACATGGTTCCTGTATGCTGCGGTACATCTTACCGTAATATGGGTGTTCAGCCACTTCTTGACGCTATTGTTGACTTTATGCCTGCTCCAACAGACGTTGAGTCAATCAAGGGTGTAAACCCTGATACAGATGAAGAGGAAGTTCGTCATTCTTCAGATGATGAACCTTTCGCAGCTCTTGCATTTAAAATTGCAACTGACCCATTCGTAGGTAAGATTTGTTTCTTCCGTGTATATTCAGGTTCTATTGAAGCCGGTACACCTTGCTACAACTCAGTTAAGGACAACAAGGAAAGAATGGGCCGTATTCTTCAGATGCACGCTAACCACAGAGAGGATATTCCTGTATGCTATGCAGGTGATATCGCTGCAGCCGTAGGTCTTAAGAATACAACTACTGGTGATACTCTTTGCGATGAGTCTCACCCAATTATTCTCGAATCAATGAATTTCCCTGAGCCTGTTATCCGTGTTGCTATTGAGCCTAAGACAAAAGCAGGTCAGGAAAAAATGGGCATCGGCCTTTCTAAGCTTGCTGAAGAGGATCCAACCTTTAAGGCATATACAGATGAAGAGACAGGACAGACAATCATCGCTGGTATGGGTGAGCTTCACCTTGAGATTATTGTTGACCGTCTTCTTCGTGAGTATAAGGTAGAGGCTAATGTTGGTGCTCCACAGGTTGCTTATAAAGAGACAATTCAGGGCAACGGTCAGTCAGACCTTAAATATAAGAGACAGTCAGGTGGTTCAGGTCAGTACGGTCATGTTAAGATTCGTATTATGCCTAACCTTGATGAAAATGGCATCGGTAAAGGTTACGAGTTCGTTAACCAGATTGTCGGTGGTGCTATTCCTAAGGAATATATTCCTGCTGTTGATAATGGTATTCAGGGCGCTATGAAGAGTGGTATCCTTGCAGGCTACAATGTTGTTGATGTTAGAGTTGAGCTTTATGATGGTTCTTATCATGAGGTTGACTCATCTGAAATGGCATTCAAGATTGCAGGTTCTATGGCATTCAAAGACGCTGCTAAGGGTGCCAACCCAATCATCCTTGAGCCTATGATGAAGGTTACAGTAATTGTACCTGAAGAGTATATGGGTGACGTTATTGGTGACCTTAACTCTCGTCGTGGTCAGATTCAGGGTATGGAAGACAGATCAGGTGCTAAGCAGGTTAACTCAAGAGTACCGCTTTCAGAAATGTTTGGTTATGTAAATGACCTTCGTTCAAAGACACAGGGTCGCGGTCAGTATACAATGGAGCCTGACGGTTACGAGCCTGTTCCAAAATCAATCAGTGAGTCAATCATCAGCGAAAGAGCTAAGAAAGACTAATTGAATTGTAAATTATTAAAAAAGTCTTGATATTTTTAGATGTATTTGTTAGAATATCTTTGACAATTTATCTATTGTAAATTTTAAGGAGGAAATTCCAATGGCAAAAGAAAAATTTAACCGTACCAAACCACATGTAAACATTGGTACAATCGGTCACGTTGACCATGGTAAGACAACTCTTACAGCTGCTATCACAAAGTATCTTGCAAATAAGGGCTTCGCTAAGTTCGAGGACTATGCAGATATCGATAAGGCTCCTGAAGAGAGAGAACGTGGTATCACAATCAACACAGCTCACGTTGAGTACGAGACAGAAGCTCGTCACTATGCTCACGTTGACTGCCCAGGCCACGCTGACTATATTAAGAACATGATTACAGGTGCTGCTCAGATGGATGGCGCTATCCTTGTAATCGCATCAACAGATGGTCCTATGGCTCAGACTAAGGAGCACCTTCTCCTTGCTCGTCAGGTTGGCGTTCCAGCAATCATCGTATTCATGAACAAGACTGACCAGGTAGACGACGAAGAGCTTCTTGAGCTCGTAGAAATGGAAATCCGTGAGACACTCGGTGAGTACGAGTTTGATGATGAGTGCCCAATTATTAAGGGTTCAGCTCTTAAGGCTCTTGAGGCTGCATCAAATGACGATCCTGCTTGCGCTTGCATTCAGGAGCTTATGGATGCTGTTGACAGCTATATCCCAACTCCAGAGCGTAAGGCAGACCTTCCTTTCCTTATGCCTGTTGAGGACGTATTCACAATCACAGGTCGTGGTACAGTTGCTACAGGTAGAGTAGAGCGTGGTCAGCTCAAGACAAATGATACAGTAGAGATGGTAGGTCTTCACGAGGAAACAAGCTCAACAGTATGTACTGGTATTGAGATGTTCCGTAAGATTCTTGACTATGCTGAGGCTGGCGACAACATTGGTTGTCTTCTTCGTGGTGTTCAGAGATCTGATATCGAAAGAGGTCAGGTTCTTGCAGCTCCTGGTTCAATCAACCCACACACAAAGTTCTCAGGTCAGGTTTACGTTCTTTCAAAGGACGAGGGTGGCCGTCATACTCCTTTCTTCAACAACTATCGTCCACAGTTCTATTTCAGAACAACTGACGTAACAGGTGTTATCACTCTTCCAGAAGGCACAGAGATGTGTATGCCTGGCGATAACGTAGTAATGAACGTTGAGCTCATCACTCCAATCGCTATTGAAGAGGGTCTTCGTTTTGCTATCCGTGAGGGTGGTAGAACAGTAGGTTCAGGCGTTGTTACAGCTATCAACGAGTAATCTATACAACCTTATATAAACCCATTGAGCAGGTCTTAGGGCCTGCTCTTTTTGTTTTGTATTCTCACTTTTTGCAGGATGTTGTTTTATAATATTTTTTATGCTATACTTTTTTCAAGAGGTGATATTATGTCAGTAAAAGCAATTATTATTTCTATTGTGTTTGCAGTTGCTGTTACCGTTGCATATATGTTGCTCAGCAAGAATTCTTATTTGAAAACAGTAGAAAGATTATCCGATAAAGGCGAACATAGGAAAGTGAAATATCAAAAAGTGTCCAGAATGGCATTAGCATATATTATTTTCAATTTTGCTTTTGGTATTATTGCTATTCCGATTATAGCTATACCGACATTGAGTGATGTTCAGGTTGATTATTTTGATATCTATGGAAATCAGTGCACATCTTATGCAACTGTTCCGATGTATGACGAAAAGGGTAATCAGTATGTTTTGGATACTGCCCATAATGTTTATGTTGCTGATAATGGTGATACTTTTTCATTAAATGAACTTTATCTTACCAAAAGCGGCTGTGTAGTAGTTGTTGAAGATATTGAAACAATAACAGATTCTGTAGAATTGTATAGTACTCAGTATGAGTTTAATGTGCCTTTATCTTATAATAATGAATATTATTCTTTGGCTTTTCATCCGTATTGGGATTATAAAGGTAGCCTTGTTGTTTGTGAAAGTGATAAGGATTTAATTGTAATCGATTATGATACGCAGTTGGAATATAGACAGGAAAATGATATAACTTTTTTGGAAAATTAACAGATATTAACATAGTATTAATTCTTTTTGATCTGGTATGCAGTAATGAGGAAATGTGTATTTAGAGGGTGAGAAATTGCCTTGTATGTTATTGTGATATATTATTTGTGTTTTATTCTGTGTGCAGTTATAGGTGATTTATCACACTCTAAGCAATAATTTGTATTGCTTTTTATGTATAACTCTGCTATAATAACATAGTAACAATTCACTGTGGCAAAGTGCTAATGTGATATCGCAGTGGATTTACTAATTTTGAAAGGAATTTTTAAAATGAAAAAAGTATTATCAGTGCTTTTGGCAGTAGTAATGACATTTTCTGTTGCAACAGTTTTGTTCACTGCCTGCTCAAAGGACACAAAAAAAGATGAAGACAAGCCTTCAACCGTACAGAGTGACCTTGACTATGTTAAGGAAAAGGGCAAATTGATTATTGGTATCACCGAGTATGCACCGATGAATTACTATGAGGATGACGCTAAAACTGTACTTACAGGCTTTGATACAGAGCTTGCACAGGCTGTTTGCGAAAAACTCGGTGTTGAAGCTGAGTTTATCGTAATTGACTGGGATAACAAATGGCCTGAGCTCAAGGCAAAGTCACTTGATGCGATCTGGAATGGTATGACAATTACTGACGAGGTTAAGGCAAACTCTTCTGTAACCAAGGCTTATGTAAAGAATGCACAGGTTGTTGTTATGAAGGCTGATCTTGCTGCTCAGTACACAAGTCTTGATCAGATGACAGAGTTAAGCTTTGCTGTTGAAGCAGAATCAGCAGGGCAGGGTGTGCTTGATGATGCAGGAATGACAAATTACACTGCTGTTACTGCTCAGTCAGATGCACTGATGGAAGTTCAGTCAGGCTCAGCAGATGCTTGTGTGATTGATATTACAATGGCAAATGCAATGACCGGTGAGGGCACAAGTTATTCTGATCTTGCACAGGCTGCAACGCTCAACGAAGAGGATTATGGTATTGCTTTCAGACAGGATTCAGATATCACTGCTGAGGTTGATAAGATTCTTGATGAAATGAGAGCAGACGGTTCACTTCAGAAGTTAGCTGACAAATACTCATTAACTCTTGCATAATTTTTACTTATATATAATTGTATAGCTGAAAACCGTGGCACTTTTGTGTCACGGTTTTTGCACAAAAATCCGAAAGGAATTTATCATTATGTTCTGGCAAGTAACTCTGAGTCTCTTAAAGGGATTTGGCACAACTCTTGAATTATTCGGCTTAACTTTGCTCTTTGCTTTGCCGCTTGGTCTGGTTATCAGCTTTGGCTCAATGAGCAAGTTTAAGCCTTTAAAATGGATTGTTAAGGTTTTTGTATGGATTATCCGCGGTACACCACTTATGCTGCAGATGATTGTGATTTATTACGGACCCGGTCTTGCAGCAGCATGGGCACAGGGAATTGACAATCCAAATGTTTTTATCACATGGATTGCATCTTGGAGTGTTTTTGACCGCTTTGTGGCTGTATTGATTTCGTTTGTTATCAATTATGCCTGCTATTTTTCAGAGGTTTATCGCGGCGGAATCGAGGCTATACCTGTTGGCCAGTATGAGGCAGGTCAGGTACTTGGTATGACTAAAACACAGATTTTTTTCAAGGTAGTGCTGCTTCAGGTTATCAAGCGTATTATTCCGCCTATGAGTAATGAAATTATTACACTTGTTAAGGATACGTCACTTGCAAGAATTATTGCTGTGTATGAAGTTATCTGGGCAGGGCAGACATACATAAAAATGGCAGGTCAGATATGGCCGCTATTCTATACAGGTGTGTTCTATCTTGTATTCTGCGGAATTCTAACATTGCTCTTCGGTGCGATAGAGAAAAAGCTTGACTATTACAGAGGTTAATAATTATGGCGATTTTAGAGGTAAAAAATATACATAAAAGCTTTGGTAATAATGAAGTGCTTAAGGGTATTGACTTTTCACTTGATAAGGGTGATGTGCTTGTTATTATCGGTTCTTCGGGCAGTGGTAAAACAACTCTTTTAAGATGCCTGAATTTCCTTGAAACTCCTAATGTCGGTTCAATTTCGGTAGGTGGAGAAACATTGATTGATACTGACGATAAGAGCACAATGAGTGAAAAGAGGATAAGACGTAACAGACTTCATTTTGGTTTGGTATTTCAGCAATTCAATCTTTTTCCTCAGTATACTGTTTATGATAATCTTACTCTTGCACCAAAGCTTGCATTGAAAGATGAATTAAAGACAATGAAAAAGAATAAGCAGTCAGTATCACGTGATTATAAATCACAAAAACTTGCTGAAATTGATAACAATGCAAACAGTCTTTTGGAGAAGGTCGGACTTACTGAAAAGGCTAAGGCTTACCCTTGTGAGCTGTCAGGCGGTCAGCAACAGCGTGTAGCAATTGCGCGTGCACTTGCTATGCAGCCTGACATTCTGTGCTTTGACGAGCCTACGTCGGCACTTGATCCTGAGCTTACGGGTGAGGTGCTCAACGTTATTCGTAGTCTTAAAACGGGCAACAGCACAATGATTGTTGTTACTCACGAAATGGAATTTGCAAGGAATGTGGCGGATAAAGTAATATTTATGGCGAATGGTGTTATTGAGGAGTTCGGTACGCCTGATGAGGTTTTCGATAACCCAAAGAGTGAAATACTTAAAGCATTTTTGCGTAAAGCACTTGATGTATAATTAAATTTATGGTTTAATAAATATTATAAATATTATTTAGAAATGGGGAGCATTATGGAACTTAAACACATTATTGACAAGAAAGATGAGTATGCACAGTATATGCTTGATGAGATTACTCATATCTGTAAAGATATGGATAAGCGTGATCCGGGCTCAAAGGGCGAAAAGCAGGCTTGTGAGTATATGGCTGATGTACTTAAAAAGGATTGCGGCTGTGAACGTGCGGATGTGGAATCCTTTAAGGAAAATCCAGGCTCATTCTTCGGATGGATTTATTTTACAATCACTTTTGCGCTTGCAGCAATTGTATTGTTTTTCTTCTGTCCGTTAATTTCTGCAATTCTTATAGTTGCAGGACTTGTTATTGCATTTATGCAGTTTGGACTTTATAAGAAGTTTGTTGACAGATTCTTCCCTGAAAAAACAGGTCATAATGTAACTGCTGTTAAAAAGTGCACAGGAGAGGTTAAAAGAAGAATATTCTTCAACGGTCATCCTGATGCTGCTTGGGAATGGCCTGTTAACTATAAGCTCGGTGGTGTAGGCTTTGAAGGCCACGCAATTATTTGTGGTATTGGCGCTGTTTATTATCTTGTAATTTCAATTATGTATTTTGTTAAATACGGTATTGGTTTTGCTATGGTTGATACTTCATCAACACTCTTTAAAATGGCTCTTTGGGGACTTATTTTTGTTCCTTTCCTCATCGGTCTTTATTGGATGTGGAATGAAAAGAGAGTTGTTGACGGTGCAAACGACAACCTTTCAGGCTGTTATATGGGTATTGCAGTTATGAAGGCACTTGAGGATGCGGGTATTACTCTTGAAAATACCGAGGTTGGTGTTATTCTTTCAGGCTCAGAAGAGGCCGGTCTCAGAGGCTCAAAGGCTTGGTGTGAGGCTCATAAGGGTGAGTTTGACGATGTACCTACATTCATCTATTCTTACGATACAATTCATGACCCTAAGTTCCTTATGACCAATTATCGTGACCTTAACGGTACAGTGAAGGCTGATAAGGATGTTTCAGATTTGTTTATGGAGGCTGCAAAGGAGCTTAATATTCCTTGTATAAAGGGCTGGGTTCCTCCTCTCGGCGGTGCAACAGACAATGCAGCTTTTGCGCAGGCAGGTCTCAGATCAACAGGTATCACAGGTCTTAATCATAAGTTAGAGGATTATTATCATACCAGACGTGATACATATGACAATATGAATCTTAAAGGACTTGCAGATTGCTTTGCAGTCAGTGTAAAAGTGCTTGAGATGTTTGATAACGGCGCTAAGCAGTAATTATAACCAAAAAATGCCATTTGACGATTGTGTTCGTCAAATGGTATTTTCTCTTTATAAGGATATTTGTTTTATTGATTAGTATTTTATTTTGTAACGAAATATGCTATAATAACCTCACAAAATATCATCAAAATTATAGATTTTAGATATTTCGGAGAACATTGTATCATAGCGTTCGGCGATTTGTACCGCCTTGCACATATGGTATAATTTCAGCGGTGAAAAATATGTCAGAAGAGCTTGAAAATTTAACAGGCACTATAGAAGACATAACCTATCAGAATGACTCAACAGGCTTTGCCGTGATTGAGGTTGATGCAGGTGACGAATATGTTACTGTTGTCGGTGTGTTAGGCGGTGTCATGATTGGTGAGGAGGCTGTGTTTCAGGGTGAGTGGGCTATGCACCCAAGCTTTGGAAGACAGTTTAAAGCAGTGCGCCTTCAAAGAACCTTGCCTGCAGATGCAGCGGGTATGCTGCGCTTTCTTGCCGGTGGAATCATTAAGGGTGTGCGTGAGGCAACTGCAACCAAAATAGTTGAAAAATTCGGCTCTGAGACATTTTATGTTATTGAAAATGAGCCCGACCGACTTGCTGAAATCAAAGGAATCAACAAGGCTAAGGCAAGAAAAATCAGCCAGGATTTTAAAATGCAGTTTGCTGCTCGTGATGTAATGAATGGCCTTGCCGATCTCGGTCTGAGCCAGCAGGAGGCTTTTGATGCCTATAATTTGTACAAATCAAATGCACTTGATATTATAAAGGAAAATCCCTATGCCTTTGTTGCACAGAGCGGTGGTTTTACTTTTGAACGTGCTGACGAAATTGCTTTTTCTATGCAGGATGCTCCGCTTTTTGACTATCGCAGTCAGGCCGGCGTTGTCTATGTAGTAAGACATAATCTCAATAATGGTCACACCTGCCTTCCACGCAGCAGTCTGATAAAGCCTGCAATGGCATTGCTTGATTGCAGTGAGGACGAGGTGGAAATTGCTATTGATAATGCAATTGACGGCAAGCAGCTTGTTCAGGAAAATATTGACGGCAGAGATTTTTTGTTTTTGCCCGAAATATACAGAGCTGAGTCAACGATTGCCGAGAGAATAAGAGTTATGCTCAATTTCCCGCCACAACAAAAGGATATTTCTACAGATGAGATTTATGCCTTTGAGCAGGCGAATCATATCCGTTTTGATGATAAACAGCGGCAGGCAATTGAAATTGCGGTTAATAAGGGTATGCTTATTCTTACAGGCGGACCCGGTACAGGTAAAACAACAACGGTAAAGGGTATTATTACGCTTATGAAAAACAGAGGGCTCGATGTTGCACTCGCTGCGCCAACGGGTCGTGCCGCTAAAAGAATGAGCGAGCTGACAGGCTATGAGGCTAAAACAATTCACAGACTTCTTGAGGTGGAATACCGCGAGGGTGCAACTGAGCCGAGTTTTTGTCATAATTTGAGGAATCCGCTTGAATGTGACGCCGTAATAGTAGATGAACTTTCAATGGTTGATGTTACCATTTTTGCGGCATTGCTTGATGCGCTGCCGCTTTCGTGCCGACTTATTATGGTTGGTGATAAGGATCAGCTTCCGCCTGTTGGTGCGGGCAATGTGCTTGCAGATTTGATAAAAAGTGACTTAATCGGTGTTATCAGCCTTGATAAGATTTTCAGGCAGGCGATGGAAAGTATGATTGTTTCCAATGCACATAGGGTTGTTGCAGGTGAAATGCCCATGCTTGATAACAGAGATGTTAATTCCGATTTTTTTCTTCTTAACGAAGATTCAAAATATACCGCACCAAGAAAAATTGTGAATCTTGTTACAAAAAGAATCCCTGCCGGTTACGGTTTTGACAGTGTGTCAGATATTCAGGTACTGTGTCCTAGTCGAAAGGGCGAGGTGGGAACTGAAAATATCAATGCTCTTTTGCAGGATATGCTCAATCCGCCATCAAGGGAAAAGGCAGAGATAAAAAATAGGGGATACATACTGCGTGAAGGTGATAAGGTTATGCAGATAAAAAATAACTATGATGTTCCGTGGTTTAAAAGTGACGATAACGGAACAGGTGTGTTTAATGGGGATATCGGTATACTCACCCGTATTGATAAAGCAAACGATATAATCAATGTGAAATTCGATGACAGAGAGGCGATGTACAGCATTGAAAATGCAAAGGAAATCGAGCTTGCCTATGCAATGACTGTGCATAAAAGTCAGGGCAGTGAATTTGATGCAGTTGTTCTGCCAACAATAAATACACCGCCTAAGCTTGCTTACAGGAACCTTTTTTATACAGCACTTACGCGAGCAAAGCAGCTGCTCGTTATTGTCGGTAATGTGAATTCAATCAGGCTTATGGTTGAAAATGATAAAAAAAGCAGACGCTACAGCGCACTTGTTCATTTCTTATATAAGGAAGATAATGGCGTGTTCGGCGGTTAACAGCATAAAATAATAATTCAACGAAAGGAGTGATAATATGACCGAAAAAGAACTGCGTAAAAAAGCTATGGCTTTGCCTTTGCATCCGGGTGTATACATTATGAAAAACAAGGATAAAAAGATTATCTATATCGGCAAGGCAAAAAAACTTAAAAATCGTGTGTCGTCATATTTCGGTTCGCATTCAAATCATTCCTTAAAGGTTATCAGAATGGTAGAGAATGTTGACAATTTCGACTATATTCTCTGCGACAGTGAGTTCGAGGCACTCGTGCTCGAATGCTCATTAATAAAACAGCATCAGCCCAAGTACAACATTCTTTTAAAGGATGACAAGGGCTATAACTATATAAAAATTACAAAAGAAGAATTCCCACGCATCCGTGAATGTAAGCAGATGCTTGATGATAATGCAACCTATATCGGTCCATATACTTCTAACTTTTCGGTTAAGCAGGCTGTTGATGAAACCCTGAGGATTTTTAAGCTTCCGCGCTGTAATAAAAAATTCCCTAAGGATTATGGTAAGAGCAGACCATGTCTTAATGGTTTTATGGGTATTTGTTCTGCACCATGTGCAGGACGTATAAAACAGGAGGAATATGCCAATAATGTTCAGGATGCGATTTCATTTTTAAAGGGCGGCAGTGTAAAGGCTGTGCGTGAAATGCAGGAACAGATGCTTGAATTATCTGAAAATCTGCAGTTTGAAGAGGCAGCAAAACTGCGTGACAGAATCAAAGCGATTAAAAATCTTGATGAAAGACAAAAGGTAGTATCAATCAATGTGCCTGAGGAGGACGTTTTTGCTCTTGTTAACTCAAATAAAAAAGCCTGCTTTGAGGTTATTCGTTTTGAGTATGGCAAGCTGACCGATACGGAATTCTGGCTGATTGATGCAGTTGATGATTTGCCGCAGTCGCGTTTTGAGCTTATTGAGAGATATTATTCGATGCGAGATCGTATTCCGTCACGTATTGCAGTTGACGGAGAAATTGCCGACGAGGCACTTTTAAAGGAATTTCTTGAAAGCAGAAGAGGTAAAAAAATCGAGTTCATTCATCCTCAGAAGGGTGAGCATCTTTCAATTGTGAATATGTGTGTCAGCAATGCCAATGAGCATCTTGCTCAGCAGCAGGGCAGACTTGGCAGAGAGCTTGCAACGCTTGAAGAACTCAGAGCTATTCTTGGACTTGAAAAGCTTCCGGAGTATATAGAATCGTACGATATTTCACATACCTTCGGTGCAGACAATGTAGCCGGAATGGTTGTTTTTCACAACGGCAGACCTATGAAGAGTGCATACAAGCGATTTGCAATTAAAGGCTTTACTGGCCAGAATGATGTTGGTTCAATGCAGGAGGTACTGACTCGCCGATTTAATCACTATTATAATGATGAAGAGGGAAGTACATTTAAGATTCTGCCGGATTTGATTTTACTTGACGGCGGTGAGCCGCAGGTGAATGCTGTTATACCTGTTGTAAGGTCTATGGGGCTTAATGTCCCGATTTTTGGTATGGTTAAGGATAATAAGCACAGAACAAGAGCTATAGCTCTGAACGGCGGTGAAATTGAAATCAATTCACACAGACAGGTGTTTACACTTGTCTCCTCGATACAAGAAGAGGTACACCGCTTTGCTATAACCTACCACCATAACAAGCATAAAAAAAGTACACTTTCAACCTCGCTTACAAAAATTGAGGGCATAGGTGATGCTAAAGCAAAAGCACTTCTTAAGCATTTTAAGACTGTAACAGCAATCAAAAATGCAAGTGTGGATGAGCTTGCCAAGGTTAGTGGTATAAGCCAAGGCAACGCTCAGAAAATTTATGATTTTTATCATAATTAAAAAATTATTTTGTATATTCTTAATACTTTTACTTCTTCAGCCGTATTTTATTTTGTAAAAATAATGTTAATCTGCTTGACTAATAATTATCTTATTTGTATAATGTAGGTTGATAGTGGTAAAATATGTTCATTTATAAGTGAATTTATTTTGTTTTTCAAGGAAGATATAATCAATGATGCGTGTTATTACAGGTGTTGCCAGAGGCAGAAGACTTGAAACTCTGCCTGGTGATGATGTTACAAGACCTACAACCGAATCTGTTAAAGAGGCATTGTTTTCAATGATTCAGTTTGAGATTGAGGGCAGAAAGGTGCTTGACCTTTTCGCAGGTTCAGGGCAGCTAGGCATAGAGGCTTTGTCACGCGGTGCAAGGCACTGCACTTTTGTTGAGGGCAACAGGCAGGCTTATAAGGTTGTTGAAGGTAACCTTGCACATTGTAAGCTTGAAAATAATGCAAGAGTTGTTTTAAGCGATGCTGTGTCATTTTTGATGAGAAAGGATAATTTTGATATTGCCTTTCTTGATCCGCCTTATAATCAGGGCTTGATAGAGAAATGCCTGCCGCAGCTTTTGCCATTCATGTCGGATGATGGTGTGGTGGTTTGTGAGACTTCTTCAAATGAGAATCTGCCTGAAAGCATTGACGGCTGGAGTGCTGATCGAGTAAGGCGATACGGCAAAACTAAGCTTACCCTTTATCGAAAGGATTAAAATAAGATGAGAATTGCTATTTGTCCGGGCAGCTTTGATCCCGTAACACTCGGACATCTTGATGTTATTGAACGTGCTGCAGAGCTTTTTGACAAGGTTATTGTGCTTGTTCTTAATAACAGCTCAAAAAAATCCGCTTTCAATGTTGATGAAAGAATGGAACTTATAAAAAAATGTATTAACAATCCTAAGATTGTTGTTGATACATACAGCGGACTATTGGTTGACTATGCAAAACAAACAGGCGCCGCTGCAATTGTTAAGGGACTTCGTGCCGTGTCTGATTTTGACTATGAATTTCAGCAGGCACTTATAAATAAAAGTCTGTATCCGGAGGTTGAAACGGTTTTTCTTACTGCAAAGGGTGAGAATATGTTCCTTTCCTCAAGTATGGTGAAAGAGGTTTGCAGCCTTAACGGCGACATTTCACCGTTTGTCCCCAAGGAAATTGTAAAAGATATAAATTTAAGATGTAAAGGAGAAAAATGATATGACAAATACCGATATTTTGCTTGAAGATTTAGAGGATGTGCTTGATGACGCTACCTCCATTCCGCTTAGTAAAAAATATGCTGTAGACGTTGATAAAATCAAAACTATTATTGAGGATATCCGTCTTAATACTCCACAGGAAACAAAGCAGGCAAAGGCTATTGTTGATTCAAGAAACAATATTCTTGAGGAAGCTAACAAGCAGGCTGCTGATATTATCGCTAAGGCTCAGGAGCAGGCAAGAGAGCTCATTGCAAGAGATCAGATTACACAGACTGCACAGGCTGAGGCTGCTGATATCCTTGCTAAGGCTAAGGAGCAGGGCGACGCTTATGTAAGAGATGCACAGAATCAGGCATCAGAAATTCTCGGCAATGCTACCAATCAGGCTAATGAAATGGTAACAACTGCACAGAATAAGTCACGTGAGATGCTCACTGCTGTGAATAACTATGCAGATGATACACTCCTTGCAATTGACGATTCACTCTATAAGGCACTTTCAGATGTAAGACGTATCCGTCAGGGCATTATGAACAGCCAGAATAAGCACAACAGCTAATCAAATGAATTGAATAATTTTTGGAATGAAAAAAGCCTCAACAATTGTTGAGGCTTTTTGTTATGATAATATTTTGTTTTAATAAATGTATTC
>CAMWPJ010000021.1 GCA_947176035.1 uncultured Clostridia bacterium
TAATTAATGTTAATAATATAAATATCAATTATGAGGTGTTCGGTGAGGGTATGCCGATAATTCTTCTCCACGGCAACAGCGAGACACATAAGGTGTTTGATAAGCTGATTGAACGGCTGCAGAATGATTATAAGGTCTATGCTATCGACAGCAGATGCCACGGTGAAAGTGAGGATACCAAAGAAATATCCTATGACCTTATGGCAGAGGATGTTATTGCTTTTATTAAAGCGCTTGGACTTGAGAAACCGATATTATACGGCTTCAGTGATGGTGGTATAGTAGGATTGCTTATCGCAATTAAAGAGCCTGATTTGCTGTTAAAGCTGATTGTAAGCGGTGCTAATATAAATCCGAACGGTTTGCAGGAACTTAATCTGCTTTTTTATAAAATTGCTAATCTTGTATCAAAGAATAAGCTTGTTAAAATGATGGTTACTGAACCTGACATCAAGCCATACCGGCTTAATAAAATAAAAATACCTGTATATGTGCTTGCAGGTGAAAAAGATTTAATCAGACGCAAGCATACACAGCTTATCGCGGAGAGTATACCGAACAGTACGCTCAAAATCATAAAAAATGAAACGCATGGCAGCTATATTGTTCATAGTGATAAAATTTATCATATTATTAAGAAATTTATTTAGCAGTATTGATATTTACAAACATTGTGCAAATATGGTAAACTATATATCAATATATTAATAATTCAGTGAGGTATCAGTATGTTATATTCAGAGATGACTAAGGATGAATTACTCAAGGAGCAGAAGGCTCTTAAGAAAAGATATGATGCTTTTAAAGCACGTGGATTAAAGCTTGATATGAGCCGCGGTAAGCCCGGTCAGGATCAGCTTGATCTTTCGACAGGCATTTATGATGTAAGAAATTATATTGCAGACGGACTTGATGTTCGTAACTATGGTATGCTTGACGGTATTCCAAGCTGTAAAAAGCTTTTTGCTGATTTGCTTGGCGTAGATGCAAAGAATGTTATTATCGGTCCTAACGCAAGTCTTACACTTATGTTTGACTATGTGTGCCAGTGTTACACTCATGGTGCAGGCAGCACACCCTGGTGCAAGCTTGATGAGGTTAAATTCCTTTGTCCTGTTCCGGGTTATGACAGACATTTTACAATCTGCGAGCACTTCGGCATTAAAATGATTAATGTTCCTATGAAGGATGACGGACCTGATATGGATGTTATCGAGGAGCTTATCAAGGACGAAAGCGTGAAGGGTATGTTCTGCGTGCCTAAGTATTCAAACCCACAGGGTATTACATACAGTGATGAGGTTGTAGAGCGTATTGCCGCTATGAAGCCTGCAGCAGAGGATTTCAGACTGATCTGGGATAATGCTTACTGTATTCATGATCTTGATGATAACGGAGACGAGCTGCTCAATATTTTTGATGTTCTCCCTAAATATGGCAATGAGGATATGGTTATTGAGGTTTGCTCAACATCAAAAATCACTTTCCCGGGTGCCGGTGTATCTGCTCTTATCGCAAGCGACAGCAACATTGCGGCTGTTAAAAAGCGTCTTAACGCTCAGACAATCAGCTATGATAAAATGAATCAGCATCGTCATGTTCAGTTTTTCGGCAATGCAGATGGTGTTCGTGAGCATATGAAAAAGCACGCTCAGATTCTCAAGCCAAAGTTTGATATGGTACTCAATCACCTCGAAAATGAGCTTGGAGGTAAGGGTATTGCTACTTGGTTTAATCCGAACGGTGGTTATTTCATCAGTCTTGATGTTATGAATGGCTGTGCTAAGAGAACAGGTGAGCTTTGCAAGGATGCAGGTGTTACACTTACAACAGTTGGTGCAACATATCCATATGGAATTGACCCTAATGACAGTAATATCCGTATTGCTCCGTCATTCCCGCCTGTTGCTGAGCTTGATATTGCAGCTGAACTTCTTTGCATCTGTGTTCGTCTTGCCTGCACAGAAAAGCTTTTAGCTGAAAAGAACTAATATACTTAACTATTAACAGTCGAAAGGCTGAATGAGCAGGAGTCAAACAAAAAGGTTTGGCTCTCGCTTTCTTATGGTGATAAAATGAAACTCGGTGCATCAACTGCCTGCTTTTATCCTCTCGAGACAGAGCAGGCGTTAAAAAAAGTTTGTGCTCTTGGCTTTGAAAAGGCAGAGGTGTTTATGAATGCGCCCAGCGAGCTTGAAGAGCCATTTGCAAAACAACTTGATAAAATAGCAAGGGATGGCGGAGTGGACATAATCTCTGTCCATCCTTTTTCAAGCTTTCTTGAGTCCTCGTGTATTTTCGGCGATTATCAAAGACGTTTTGATGATTATATCGGACTGTATCAGAAAACATGTCATTGTGCTGCTGTGCTTGGTGCAAAATTTGTTGTTATCCATGGTGCAGTTGCTACACCTAAAATACCAATACCGGATGAAAGATATTTTGAGCGCTTTAAAATGCTTGTTGATATCGGCAGGGCTGAGGGCGTAACTGTCTGTCAGGAAAATGTAAACAGGTTTAAAAGTCAGACAATTGATTTTTGTAAAAAAATGAGAAATGCTCTTAGCAATGATTATAATATGGTTTTTGATATCAAGCAGACTGTCAGGGCAAATCAGGACACCTTTGCATTTTTAGAGGAATTTAAGTATCAGATTAGGCATCTGCATATCAGTGATAATTCGTCATTCGGTGATTGTCTGCCGCCGGGTAAGGGTGAATTTGATTTTCTTAAGCTAAAGAGAATTATGGATGATGCCCATTATGACGGTGACGCTGTTATAGAAATTTATTCCGGAAGCTATGATGTCGCCAAAGAATTAGAGGAAAGCAAGGTCTATTTAGATAAGCTATGGACAAAATAAGCAACAGAACAAAGGGTATAATTTGCATTTTGCTGTCAGCTTTAGCTTTCAGCGGAATGAGCAGTTTTATCAACCTTTCCGGTGATGTTCCCGTTGCACAAAAGGTTTTTTTTAGAAATCTTGTTGCACTGTTTATAGCAAGTATTACCCTTATTAAAAACAAAGAAAGCTTTAAGCCTCATAAGGGCTGCTTAAAATTTCATATCATCAGATCAAGTGCAGGACTTCTTGGTGTATTCGGCAACTTTTACGCCACAACGAAAATGGCATCAACTGCAGATGCGGCTATACTCAACAAAATGAGTCCGTTTTTTACACTGCTGTTTTCCGCATTGTTCCTTAAGGAAAAGGTGAAGCCAAAGCAGGCGATTGCAATAGGTATTGCATTTGCAGGTGCAATGCTTGTAATTAAGCCGACTATGAGCAATTCGGAGTTACTGCCGTCACTCTGCGGCTTTGTCGGTGGTGTATGTGCAGGCGGTGCATATACCTGTGTCCGTCACATGGGCAATAAGGGTGAAAACGGCAGATTTACTGTGTTTTTCTTTTCATTATTTTCCTGCGTGGTTACAGCACCGTATCTTATTTTCAATTTCCACCCAATGACCGCAAAGCAGTGGTTTTATCTTATAATGGTTGGTGTGTGTGCAGCAGGCGGACAGTTTGGTATTACTGCAGCCTATACCTTTGCCCCCAGCAGAGAAATTTCAGTATATGACTATTCCAATGTAATCTTCACTGCAATCAGCGGTTACTTTTTCCTTGGCGGCCAGATACCTGACTTGTGGTCGTTTATCGGATATATCATTATCTGTGCAATGGCAATCTGGATGTTCATATACAATAACAGGGAATATAACCTGAAAAAATCAACTTAAATCCAATATATTGATGTAAAGTAAAAATACTTGCATTTTGCTATATATTGTGTTATACTATATAAAATTGATTTTTCAAACTGGGAGGAATTTCCAATGAGATGTCCATTCTGCGGCTTTGAAGAAAGCAAGGTTATCGACTCTCGTCCTACTGATGAAAATGAGCGTATCCGCCGTCGCCGTGAATGCTTGCAGTGCAGCAAGCGTTTTACAACGTATGAGACAATTGAGGATGTGCCTATTATTGTTATAAAGAAGGACAAGAGCAGAGAGGTTTTTGACCGCAACAAGATTTTAAAGGGCATGCTGCGTGCATGTGAAAAAAGGTCAATCACCATTTCTGAGCTTGAAACTGCCATAAGCGAGCTTGAGGCTACCCTGCAGTCAGCAATTGACCGCGAGGTTACATCCGTGCGAATCGGCGAGCTTATTATGGAAAAGCTCAAGCAGATTGACGAGGTTGCATATGTACGCTTTGCGTCTGTTTATAAGGAGTTTGATTCGGCAGAGGCATTTCGTGAAGAAATTTCAAAAATGTAATGTATTAATATAATTGATTTGCAGCACCTTATTTGGGGTGCTGTTTTTGTTTGCATATTTTACCTTTAACGGAACAAAATAACTTTGGAGGTGAAAGTAATGACCACAAAGGAATTATTATATTTAGAGGATGCACTCGGACACGAAAAGTATTTTCAAACAAAATGCAATGAGGTTATAACCCAGATGCAGGATCCGCAGCTTAAAAATTCTGTTTCTGATATGGCACAAAAGCACCAGCAGATTTTTCAGAGCTTTTATTCATTGTTAGGCTAAGGGAGGTAAAAATTATGGACGATAAAAATTTAATGGAAAATATCCTTTTACTTGAAAAGGGTGTTTGTGATTTGTATATGCACGGCTCAATTGAGTCATCAACACAGAATATTCATCAGGCTTTTAAAACAGCACTTAACGAGTCGCTCACAATGCAGGATACAATCTATGACCAGATGGCAGCAAAGGGTTGGTATCCTACAGAGCAGGTTGAACAGTCAAAGGTAGAGCAGGTTAAGCAGAAGTTTTCCATGCAGTAAATTTTATAAGATAAAAAAAGGAGTTGCCCGGCAACTCCTTTTTTTCTGTTAATTACTGTGCAAGCGAATTAACAAAATTATATGTTTCTTCTTTTAAAGATTGTTCATCAAATCCTGTTTGTAAAGAAAACTGATAAATTGTATTTGCGTTTGCATAGAAAATATAGCTTGCAAAGCCAATTGTTTCATCACCCATATAAACGACTATAACATCCATTCCGTTTACATTTATGATTTCGCCTGTACTGTTTTCGTCACCTGTTCCCCAGAGACCTGATACATCCTCGTCTGATACATCCTGAATAATTGTTGCAGATACGCTGTTGATATCATCCTTTGAAAAATCAAATATTCCCGAAGTGTAATGGGGCAGAAACGGGATGGCATTGCTAATTTTGTAACCATCTTGAATAAGCACACTTGGAATGATAACATCCCTGAATCCTTTTTCTTCAAGTGCTTTTACGATATCATTGTCGGTATCACTCAGCTTTTCGGGAGTTCTTTGAGCCTTGACAAAATCAAGCACAAAGGAATCCGTTTCGTTTACACTGACTATACCATTTTTATCATTGTTTATTCTTACAATTGCCGCTGTAGCGGTTGTGGCTCCGATAACACAGATTAACGCTGCAATGACTGCCATTATTTTGGTGCTGAGTTTAATTCGCTTTTTATTTTTAGATTCGTTTGACATAGCTATCATCCTTTCAACAAGTTCATTGTCAGGCTCTATGCCGTCAAAATAATCCTTTAATTTTTTATCAAGCATTGTAGCCCTCCTTTTCTAAAATAGTTTTAAGCCGGTCTCTCGACCTTGAAAGCGAGGTTCTTACTGCATTATTTTTCATATCAAGCATGGATGCAATTTCATTGGTTGAATATCCCTCATAATAATACAGATAAATTATAGTCCTGCAATTTGGTGTGAGCTGCTTTAAAGCAAAGTCAAGATCAGGCTTTTCGCGGTGATTATATTCTATTTCTTCATTCAGTGGCTCTGTATTCTTGTTCCATGCCTGTGTTAAAAAGCTTTTAGCACAGTTGAGTGTAACTCTGATAAACCAGGCCTTTGCATGCTTATCGTCATTAAACTCAGGTTTTTTGCGTATGTACCTTAAAAATACATTCTGATAAATATCTTCACTGTCTGCTTTATTTGAGGTAATGGAATATGCGATTTTATATACTGTAGAGGAATATTTCCTGATGATGCTCTCTTCATTCGCCGACGATTTTTTTGACATCAAAAAACCTCCTTTCACTAATAAAACCTGATAAACGCCCAAAATGTTACATAAAACTCAAACAAAATAAAAATCCGATGACTATTCATCGGATTTTGGTTTGTTATTAACAATTTCGTCCTGCGGCAATTCCGGGATTCTGCTCTTTATTTCATCGCTGATTTTTTCAAGTGTAGTCTTTGTTGTGATACCGATATTAATTGTGATTACCTTTTCATTCTTCAGTGTTAATATAATTTTAGATTGTCTGTCAACAAAGTTTTTAACAAAGCTTGGTTTATCATCCTTTTCAGTTTCAACCTTAACTATATCGTTGTAATCAAAAATATTATCACTGTCCAAACCTGTGAATTCAAGCTCATCATCATGGAAAATAACGCCATTTGTCAATACCTCTTTTGTTACAAGAACTGCAACGATAAGAGCGACTGCTACACCTGCGGCAAAAAATATAATGGATGCCTTTGGATTATGGATAAGTTTAGCAATTGCAAAAATCAGGTATGCAATAACTGCAATATCAAGTATGCCTACTATTGCCAGTTGAATAGGTGAAATTATTTTTATAAATTTATCCTTCATTGAATTTTCTCTCCTTATAGTCTTGTAATAATTGAATATTTTCAGCCTCAAAAATTTTGCCGTTAAGGTAACTGAGCGCATTTTCGTCTTTAAAGCTGAACTGCAGCTTATAGCTGTAAAGTGCCTGTCTATATCTGCCTTTATCAATACCGTATTTTCCGTCACCGTAAAGCGGATGACCGATATGTGCCAGATGTGCTCTTATCTGGTGCGTTCTGCCGGTTAGTAGCTTAACCTCTAACAAGGACGCATCTTCCTTATAATCAAGCACCGTGTACTGCGTAATAATCTGCTTTGAACCAGCGGTTTGATTGTTTGTTACGGCTACCATATTCTTTTTCTCATTTTTAGTAAGATAGGCTGTGAGCACTTCACTTTTTTTCGGCATTTTACCGTGAACAACTGTTAAATAGTATTTTTCAATTTCACGGCTTTTGATTTTATCATTGATGATTTTTAGTGCCTGAGAGTTTTTTGCGCCTATAACAATACCGCCAGTGTTCCTGTCAATTCTGTTCGCAAGTGATGGAGTAAAGGAGGAATTGTCCGGATTCCATTCACCCTTTTCAAACAGATATCTTTTCAGCCTTGCAACAAGATTGTCAATATAATCCTTGCCGTCAGGGTGGCAGAGTATACCAACCTTTTTGTTCAAAAGAATAATATTTTCATCCTCATATATGATATCAAGATCTGTTGATGCTTTCAGAAAATCATAATGCTTTTCTTTAATGTGCAAAACCTCATCTTTAAGATATAATTCAAGAATATCGCCCTCGCACAGTATCTGTTCGGGAGTGCATCTTTTTTTGTTAACCTTGATATTTTTTTTTCGTATTTCCTTGAACATCAAGGATTTGGGCAGCCTGTCAAAGGTTTTGAGAATAAGCCTGTCAACTCTTTGACCTGCGTCATTATTGCTTATTGTTATGCTTTTCATATATTAATTATTGTTGTTCTTGTTTTTCTTTTCTTCCTCAAGCTCCTGAATTTCCTTATAGAAAATATTAGCTTTAACATAAACCTGAATGAAATCTCTGATGATTTCTGCAAGCTCACCTTTTTTATAAGGATTTATCAGTATGCGCTCGTCATCATCAATAACAAGCGGACCCTTCTCATAGTCATTAAAGGTCGGCATCAAGGAATAATTTGTTTTTGTTTTTACGATTGAGAGCAGTGTGTAATCTGCTGTTGCATTAACAAAGCCTTTCTTTTTAGTGTATTTTTCTATTGTTGAAAGAGGAGAGGCATCATTATGCTTTTTAGTGTAGCAGTAGGATATAACCTCTTCGATAAAGCTTTCAATTTGCTTGTCCGAATAAGGTGCTTTTAAAAGCACAACCTTGTCAATATCTGCAATACCATATTGATCGCTTTCACCACAGGGAATACCAATCATATTTTCATCCTTGTCAACGTATACGGATATTGTGTAAAATTCTTTTTCCATAAATATACCTCGTACTATTAATTAATTTAATTATAACCTATATAATTGAAAAATACAACCGTATGTGATACAATAAAATTGGTGATTTTATGAAGAAAGTGTTAATAACCGGCGGCGCGACAGGTATAGGCAAAGCTGCTGCATTGCTTTTTAAAGAAAACGGCTGTGATGTTTTTATAACCTATAATAATACAAAGCCTGACTTTGATGGTGTAACTGCTGTTCAGTGTGATTTATCAAAAATATCGGATATTGAGAATTTGTTTGATATAATCGGTGATATTGATGTGCTGGTCAACAATGCAGGTGTAAGCCTTATTAAAATGATAAATGATACAACAGAGACTGAATACAATCTGGTTAATGATATTAACTCTAAATCATACTTTTTTACTTCAAAGCTTGCTGTTAAATCCATGATAAAAAAACACAGCGGTGCAATCATCAATGTATCATCAATGTGGGGGCAGCTGGGTGCTTCGTGTGAGGTGGCATATTCAATGAGTAAGGCTGCTGTTATCGGTCTTACAAAGGCACTTGCACAGGAACTTGCCCCAAGCGGTATAACCGTTAACTGTGTATCACCGGGTATTATAGATACACGTATGAATGAGCAGTTTGATAAGACTCAGCTTGAAGAGGAAGTACCAATCGGCAGACTCGGTACTCCTGAGGAGGTTGCAAGGGCAATATTGTTTTTTGCACAAAACGACTATGTAACAGGGCAGATACTCGGTGTCAACGGAGGAATTGTATAATTTTGGACTGGAGGTAGCAGTGCGTGAATCATAATGAAATTATGCTGATTTTCGGCATATTTATGCTCGGCTTTGGAATCAGAGCACTTGTGCAGTATTTTAAAGAGAATAGAAATTATACGATTACAACTGCTGCCATTGTCAGATATGAAAGAGAGCTTGACCATAATCATCACAATCATGTGGATTATGTCAGCTATACTCCAATTTTTGAATATACCTATAATGGTAAAACCTATCAGGAAGAGCACAGGGTATCTTCTGCCGGATATGGCAAGGGGCTGAGTATTGTTCCTGCGTCAAAATACAGCATAGGGGATATTGTTGACGTGCGAGTTTATGATAACGGCAAAAAGGTTTATGCTGTTATTGATGATGAAAATAATATAAAAATGCCTTTTCGTATGGGGCTGATATTGACTGTGGCAGGTGTTGTCTTTATTGCAGCAGCAGTTTATTTTGGATATATACAATAATTTTTGTTTGGAAGTTGTAACACTTTCCCGTATTCTTTCATAGGATAGTTTAGAAACGGGAAAGGGGGTTGCGATTATGGGTTGCGGATGCAATAACAACTTCGGTTGCGGCGGTTCATCTTGGATCATTATCCTCATCATCATCCTTTTACTCTGCGGCGGTTGCGGCGGTAATTGTGGTAACAATGATTGTGGCTGCGGTTGCTAATTAATCGTTAAAAGAAAAGCACTCGGGAAACCGAGTGCTTTTTCTATATGTCTGCCGCCAAAAGTATAATACCTTCTTCTAAAATATCTATCATACCGTATTTACCCATACGAACCGAACCCGGATTCATAATATAAAGTCCGTTATCGTAATTGGTGTATTGCAAATGTGTATGACCGAAAAGGCAGATATCCGCGTTGATTTCTTTTGAATGTGAAATAATCTTTTCATAACCATGCTTAACGCCATAGGTATGTCCGTGTGCAAAAAATATTTTTTTGCCATGAAAATCAACAATCTGTTCGGTTGGGTGCTGTGAATACCAATCATTATTGCCGACTACACGATAATATTTAATGCTTGGATAAACATCCAGCACTGTATCAAAGTCATCATCAATATCACCGAGGAATATAAACAAATCAGCTGTATTTTTGTGTATTTCGATTATTTCAAGCAGCTTGCCTATTGCTTTGTGTGAATCAGATATAACTACAATTCTCATTCATAAAATACCGTCCTTATACATAGATTGTATTAGATTATATTTTCTATAAATATAATTATACAATAAAGGGGAGATTATTTCAATGAATAATAACGATTTGAGCAAGCTTATGAAAAATGCTCAGCAAAAAACAGGTATTGATATGCAGAAGATGAAACAAGCTGCTGAGGGTGGAAATCTTGATGATTTCATTAACAAAAATCTATCATCTGATGCCTCAAAGCAGTTAAAAAATGTTTTGTCCAATAAGGAGGCTGCAGAAAAGCTTTTGTCAACACCGCAGGCAAAGGAGCTTATGAAAAAATTAATGGAAGGTAAGTAATAGGTTATATAATATGGATAATTTAAATGATATTATAAATAGTCTCAGCGCTGACGATATTAATATGCTTAAGGGTGTCGCCTCATCAATTCTTGGTGAGGAGACACAAAAAAGTGCACCGCCCGCACAGCAGAATAATAACCTGCTTGGTGATTTAAGCAATATTTCAAATAATATGTCAGGTGATACTATGTCAGGGCTTACCAGTGCTTTGTCGCTTGGAAGCGGTCTTGACGGTATTGACTTTGAAATGATAATGAAGGCTAAAACAATATTTGAAAAAATGAATAATACGAAAAGCAAAAATGCAGACCTTATTATGGCACTCAAGCCGCATCTTGATCCGAAAACTCAGAATAAAGCAGATCAGGCTTTGCGTATACTCCAGCTGTTTGAAGTGCTGCCGCTGCTGAAGGAGTTGTTTTAATGCCTCAGTTTTCAGAGGAGGATATCAATGCTGCAAAAAGACGTGTTCAGGAAATGCGAAACCGAGTGTCAAAATTCACTGCGGATGAACAGGAACCGCCATCACCGCCGCGCACGCAGAATAAAACAAATAATGAAAATAGCGTAAAGCCACCTGATATCAAAACTCAGGAGCAGGAGGAAGAGCAGGATAAAAACAAATCCTTTTTTGTTATTCTTGCTCTTATTATGCTTTTGTCGAAGGAGGGTGCAGATAATACCCTTATTCTTGCATTGCTTTATTTATTATTATAATGTGAATATATGATTTTTACATTGCTTTTATTTAATAAAATGTGGAAATTATGGTAATAATATGTTATATTGATAAGGATAAAAATTTTAAACCGTAAAATTTTACTGTTTGAATACGGAGGAATTATAATTGAGCTTTAATCAAAGGGAAATTGTGCAGGGTGTTTCACTTCTGAGTGTGAATGCAAATCGTTTTAAAACAAATGAAATCGCAGTAACACTCGCTCTGCCGTTAACAAAAGAAACTGCATCACAAAATGCACTTCTGATAAATTTATTGTCACGAAAAAGTAAGGCTTATCCAAATCTTTCGCTGCTTAACAAAAGACTTGCGTTTTTATATGGTGCATCACTTTCAGCAGTTGTCTCAAAGCTTGGCGAATGTCAGGTGCTTAAGTTAGGTATAACAAGTCTTGATGATAAATTTTCACTTGATGGCGAGAGCATTTCACTTGAATGTGTAAAGCTTTTGATATCGCTGTTATTTGAGCCTAAACTTGACGATAAAGGCAGGTTTTTTGATGAGGATATTGAAGCTGAAAAAAGAATCCTTATTGAAAAAATAGAGTCTGAGCAGAATGAAAAAAGAACCTATGTTTTAAGACAGGCAGAGTCACTTATGTTTGCTGATGAACCATACGGTGTGGGCAGATACGGTTCGATTGATGATGTTAAAAACATAACAGCCGACGATATAACAAACGCCTGGCATAATGCACTTAAGACTGCTAAGATTATGTTTACAGTAGTCGGCGGTGCTGATATAAATAAAGCAGCAAACAGCATTGAAAATGCTTTTGCATCCGTTGAAAGAACTTATAGTCAATTACCTGATGCTGTTTTTGTTTCCGAGTGTAATGAAGTAAAGGAACATATGGAACGAATTGATGTCAAGCAGGGCAAGCTTGTTTTAGGCTTTCGTGTTAATCTTGAACCACAGGATGAGCTCACACCTGCTATGCGCAGCTTCTGTGATATTTTCGGCGGCGGACCATATTCAAAGCTTTTTGCCAATGTGCGTGAAAAGCTCAGTCTTTGCTATTATTGCTCTGCACGATACACAAAGCTTAAAAGCTGTATCATGATTCAGTGTGGTTGTAATGAGGAAAATATGGACAAGGCTGTTGAAGAAATTATGAATCAGCTTGAAGAAATTAAAAAAGGTAATTTTGAAGAAGAATTCAATTCCTCAAAAATTGGCTTGCGTGATGCAATAATGTCTGTCAATGATACGCCTGAATTAATTGAGGGCTGGTATGCGAATCAGATTACGGCTGATGAAATCATTACTCCCGAGCAGTCAGCAGATGAAAATGATGTCGTAACGATGGAGGATGTAGTAAAATGTGCATCTCTTTTAAGCCTCGATACAATCTACAAATTATCATCACCAAAGGAGGCCGAGTAATATGAATAATATTAAAGAAATCAAATCAGTCGATCTTGGTGAAAAGTATTATGAAATTGATCATAACTCAGGACTTAAAATATTTGTAATGCCAAAGGAGAATTATTCCTCGGCATATGCTGTGTTTGGTACAAAATATGGTTCTATTGATACAAAATTCAAGCGTTCTGATAGTGATAAATGGATAACTGTCCCCGAAGGAATTGCCCATTTCCTTGAGCATAAGCTTTTTGAAAGCGAGGAGCTTGATGCATTCACAAGATATGCCAAAACAGGAGCGTCAGCAAATGCTTATACTTCGTTTGATAAAACCTGCTATCTTTTTCAGTGCAGCGATAATTTTAACGACTCACTTGAAATTCTTCTTGATTTTGTAACACATCCTTATTTTACAAAGGAAACTGTTGAAAAGGAGCAGGGTATCATCGGTCAGGAAATTACAATGTACTATGATGTTGCAGGATGGATGAGTACTTTCAATCTTTTAAGACTGCTTTATCATAATCATCCTGTACGAATTGATATTGCCGGCACGGTTGAATCAATTGCCGAGATTACAGACAAGCTGCTTTATGACTGCTACAATACTTTTTACAATCTTCACAATATGTGCCTTGCTGTTGTAGGCAATGTTACGGCGGAGCAGGTTCTTGCGGTTTGTGACAGAATGCTTGAAAAGGCACAGCCACTTGAGATTGAACGTTCTTTTGAAGCTGAGCCGAGAGAGCTTGTTGATCATTATTGTGAATATAATCTGGCAATGAGTATGCCTGTTTTCTCCTTTGGTTATAAAGAAGACTGCAAACAGCTTACACAGGATATAAGAAAAATTATTGAGGTTAATATTCTGCTTGAAATTCTGGCGGGTGATACCTCAGCACTTTATAATGATTTGTTTGAAAAGGGACTTATTAATACCAGCTTTTCCAAGGAATACTTTATCGGCTATGGTTACGAGGCTGTTACCTTTGATGGTGAAAGCACCAATCCTCAGGCAGTTGCAGATGAAATCAAAAGGGCAGTAAAGTCACTTAAAGAAAACGGAATTGATGACGAGCAGTTTGAGTCTGCCCGACGTTCACTTTATGGCAGAGAGATTATGGAGTATAACGATATCGACTCAATTGCAAATGGCTTTGCAGCTGCTTATTTCAATGGCTATTCAATTTTTGATTCACTCGATATTTACAAATCTGTAACTAAGGCTGATATTGAAAACAGACTTTCCGATATGATGAAGGAGGAATTCTCAGCACTGTCGGTTGTGAAGAATAAGGAGAAGACAGATGAGTAATTATACGAGAGTTTATTTTGAGGGTTTGGGAATTGATTTTGATTTGCCGTCTGTTGCATTTTCTCTTTTCGGCTATGAGGTGCATTGGTATGGTATTGTTATTGCACTCGGCTTTGTACTCGCGGTTTTGTATGGCGGCAGAATGGCATATAAATGGAAGATGAGCCTTGATGGTATGACGGATGTGCTCATCTGGGGTACTATTTTCGGTATTATCTGTGCAAGGGCATATTATGTTATCTTTGAATGGTCTTATTATAAAGAGCATCTTGCAGAGATACCTCAGATATGGAATGGCGGCATAGCAATTTACGGTGGTATAATCGGTGCGCTTATCGGAGCTGCGATAGGCTGCAAGGTCGGTAAGATTAATTTTCCTAATCTTCTCGACCTCGGTGCACTGGGACTTTTAATCGGACAAGGCATTGGCCGTTGGGGCAACTTCTTTAATCAGGAGGCTTTTGGTATAAATACGACCACATCACCGTTCAGAATGTGGAGTCTTAAGATTCAGGAAACCCTTGCAGCAACAGCAGATGACCTTGCTGCAAAGGGGATGGAGGTTGATCCCTCTGCTCCTGTGCATCCTACCTTTCTTTACGAAAGTGTTTGGTGTATATTAGGCTTCTTTATACTTAACTACATTGTTCATAAGCACAGAAAATTCAAGGGCGAAATCTTTATGCTCTATGGTGTGTGGTATGGACTTGAAAGAGCTGTTGTAGAAGGTCTCAGAACAGATTCGCTTTATATTGGCGATACTACTCTCAGAGTAAGTCAGCTGCTTTCTATGGTGATTGTTGTTGTATTTGCAGCAGCACTTGTTGTCTGCGTTGTTAAGCTGAAGAAAGGTACTTTATGGAAGGGATTGCAGCTTGATACCGCAGTAGCTGATGAAAATATAATTACTGAGCAGGAAACTGTTCCTGCAATGAATAATGATGATATGGAGAATGAAAATGGCGCAGATAATTGATGGTAAAGCAGTATCAAAGCAGGTAAGGGAAAGGGTTGCACTCGAAACAGAGCAGCTTAAGAAAAACGGTGTAACACCCGGCCTTGCAGTTATAATTGTAGGTGATGACCCGGCATCACAGGTTTATGTAAGAAATAAGGAAAAGGCTTGTGAAGAGGTTGGATTTTACAGCGAAAAATTCGCCTTGCCTGAGAATACTACTCAGGAGGAGCTTAACAACCTTGTTAAGGAGCTTAATGAAAGACCTGAAATCAGCGGTATTCTTTGTCAGCTCCCATTGCCAAAGCATCTTGATGATAAAGAGGTTATCAATCTTATTGACCCTATCAAAGATGTTGATGCTTTTCATCCCGTAAATGTAGGCGCAATTATGATTGGTGATTACAATTTCCTGCCTTGTACTCCTGCAGGTGTTATGGAACTTATTCATTCAACAGGTGTTGAAATCAGCGGTAAAAAAGCAGTAGTAATCGGAAGAAGCAATATTGTCGGTAAGCCTATGGCAATGCTTCTTCTGCATGAAAATGCAACTGTAGAAATTACACATTCAAAAACTGTTGACCTTAAATCGGTTACAGGTGAAGCTGATATTCTTGTTGCTGCAATCGGCAAGGCAAAGTTTGTCACAGCCGATATGGTTAAAGAGGGTGCTGTTGTTATTGATGTTGGTATGAATCGTGATGAAAACGGCAAGCTCTGCGGTGATGTTGATTTTGAAGATGTTAAGGATAAATGCTCCTATATCACACCTGTACCGGGTGGTGTAGGACCAATGACAATTTCAATGCTTATGCAGAATACGCTAACTGCGGCTAAAATACAAAATAACTTATAATATAAATTAAAGGTGATAAAATGGCACTGGAGGAACAGCTTGTCGATAAATTAATCGAAAAAGGTTATCATATCTCATTTGCAGAATCCTGCACAGGCGGTTTGTGCTGTGGCAATCTTGTTAATGTGACTAATGCATCAAAGGTGCTTGATATGTCCTTTGTCACATATGCTAACGAGGCAAAAATCAAGCTTTTAGGTGTTAAGGCTGACACTATTCTCTCAAATGGAGTTGTCAGCGAAGAGGTTGCATATGAAATGGCATTGGGAGTGGCAAATGCAGCTGATAGTGAGATTGGAGTAGGTGTTACAGGTGTAGCAGGTCCCGGCGGCGGAACTGAAAAAAAGCCTATTGGTATGGTTTGCTTTGGATTTTGTGTAAATGGAAATGTTAAAACCTTTACTCAGCAGTTTGGAGAAATTGGCAGAAATCAAGTCAGAAAATCAAGCGTTGAATTTGTTTTTCAAAAATTACTTGAACTTATTTAAGTTTTCTGTATAATATATAACTGTAGAAAGTTATTTGCGAAAGAGGATTGCTATGAAAAAGCTTTACAGAAGTAAGAATGAAAGAATGCTTGAGGGCGTTTGCGGTGGAATTGCCGTGTATTTTAATGTTGATCCTACAATAGTGAGACTTGTATGGGCACTTGTTTCCATTTTTTCAGCAGCAATACCGGGTGTGCTTTTGTATATAGTTTGCTCTTTTATTATTCCAGAAGAGCCCGATGCCTATGATACAACAGGCTATTATCATGAGGAACATTAAAGTTCCTTACATAAAATTCAATTATTGGCTGATGTGGCGCAGCTGGTAGCGCAACTGATTCGTAATCAGTAGGTCGTCGGTTCGAATCCGATCATCAGCTCCAAAAAAGAGGTTATCTTTCGATAACCTCTTTTTTTATGCATCAATTTTTTAACTTTTTTCTGCCTGTAAATATTGAAATGCCGAATATTGCAATCAGCATTGCGCAGGCAAAGCACATCCATAAAATCAGTGTTGTTTTGCTCTGCTGTGCAAATGTATCATAATATCCTTTAAGATAGATGACACTTACAATCAAGGGGAGAATGTATTGCATATAAAATCTTATCCATTTCGGGAATTTTGCACCATCACCTGTGTTTGCCTCACGCATGAAGTTTTCAAAGCCCCAGCCGTTTTTCCTTACACAAAACATTACAAATACAAGTGAGCCTAAAGGAAGAAGATTGTAAGAAACAAGGAAGTCCTCTAAATCCATTATGGTTGTTCCGCTGCCAAGCGGCTCGATTTTTGACAGCAGATTGAAACCGATAATAGCAGGTATTGAAAGCACAGTAATTAAAATAAAGTTAATACCTACGGATTTTTTTCTGCTCCAGCCATTCATATCAATAAATGCAGCGATTATATTTTCAAACACTGCAACAATAGTTGAAAGTGCTGCAAATGACATGAATATGAAGAACATTGTACCCCATATTCTGCCGCCTGCCATATTGTTGAAAAGATTAGGCAGGGTTATGAACAGCAGTGATGGTCCTGCTCCCGGCTCAACGCCAAATGAGAAACAGGCAGGGATAATGATAAAGCCTGCAGTTAATGCAACAAATGTGTCAAGAAGAATAATATTTACCGCTTCGCCTGTGATTCGCTTTTTCTTGTCAAGATAGCTGCCGAAAATTTCCATAGCACCGATACCTATACTTAGTGTAAAGAATGCGTGGCTCATTGCGGCGAATACGGATGTGCCTATGCCGTTTTGTACCACTGTGTTGAAATTGGGCACGAGATAAAATTTAATACCCTTTGACGCATTGGGCAGGAACAATGAATGTATTGCAAGTGCTATCATAAGAATAATGAGTAGGGACATCATTACCTTTGTAACCTTTTCAACACCGTTTTTAACACCAAGTGCACATATGCCGAAGGAAATAATTATTGCAACCAATGCCCAAAAGCCCATCGTCACAGGCTGTGAAAGCATTGTAGAAAAGATGTTTGCCACACCATCGGCATCAAGCCCTGTCATTTTACCTGTCAGCTCAAGATAAGCGTAGTACAGCATCCAGCCGCCTACCATGGTATAAAACATCATAAGCAGAATACTGCCGAGAATGCTTATCCATTTAAAGGTGTGCCATTTAGTGCCCTTAGGCTCAAGTTTTTCAAATGCCTTGCCCATTCCAAGCTGGCTTGCTCTGCCGACACTGAATTCACAAACAAGAATAGGCATACCTAAAATAATTAAGAATATCAGATACATTACAATAAAAGCGGCTCCGCCGTACATTCCGCATATATAAGGGAACTTCCATACATTGCCGATACCAACTGCACATCCTGCCGAGACAAGAATAAATCCCAGACGCGATGCAAATTTTTCTCTCTCTGCCATAAAAAACCTCTCCAATTGTTATTTTAAACAATTATATATTGTTTTGCGGTAAATTTCAACAGTAACCTCTTTAATAGACACAGAATAGGACTTTGTTGGCAAAATAATACCGGAGAAGGGAATAGGTCTATTATTCTCTCACTCCGGCAGAGGGGATTGGTATATTTAATTTTTTCTTGTCTTTAAGATTGTTTTAAACATAATATTGTGACTGTGCTGACCATAATTGATAGTATTTGCCTTCGGTGTTTTGCACAAGCTCATTGTGCGAGCCCTGCTGAACAATTCTGCCGTCATCAAATACAAGAATATGATTACAAAATCTGCATGAGGATAAGCGGTGCGAAATGTATATTGCCGTTTTATCACCGACAAAGCTGTTGAATCGCTGATATATTTCAAATTCTGATATCGGGTCGAGTGCAGAGGTCGGCTCGTCGAGAATTACGAATGGTGCATCCTTATAAAGAGCCCTTGCAAGTGCAAGCTTCTGTGCCTCTCCGCCTGAAATTTCAATGCCATTTTCATCAAAATCTTTATAAATTACACTGCTTTCCTTGTAAGGCATCTGCTCAACACGATTTTTGATGCCTGCCTTGTCAAGACAGGCATAAAGTTTTGTTTTATCGTATTCAAGCGAGGTTGTGACATTTTGTGACAGTGGTACGGAAAATAGCTGGAAGTCCTGAAATACAACAGAAAACAAACTCATATATTCGTTCAAATCATACTTTTTAATATTAATACCGTTGAGCGTTATCTCACCATCGGTTACATCGTAAAGTCTGCAAAGCAGCTTGATGAAGGTAGTTTTGCCTGAACCGTTTTTGCCTACGACTGCCATGTGTTGACCAATTTCAAGCTTAGCGTTGAAATTTTTTAAAATATATTCATCCGTACCCGGATATTTGAATGATACATTTTTAAATTCAATATCATATCGGTTGTCATTACGTTTTTCAACAGGCAGTGTGCCGATATGCTTTCTCTGTGGTGTTTCAACAATTCTTTTCAGGTATGAGATATGCTCTGTTGAAAAGCCGAGAATTGATGAAATCTGTCCGATTAAATTTATACCCTCGGCTATCTGTAGTGATGCCCCGAGGAACAAGACAAATGAACCGATACCAAACATACCTGCATATGCCTTAATAGCAACAAACAGATAAAACATACCCATTACAATCATCTGAAATATCATTAAAATGCTTGTGTATTTTGCCTGACTGTCAAAGGATTTTTTGTCCCACATATAAAGATCATTCAATGATTCGTTTCTTTTTTTGAGTATGGCATTCTGTGCATTGTAAATTCTGATTTCCTTACCATTTTGATATTTTAACGGGAAGTTATACCAATAGCTGAATATGCCGAACAGAGAATTAAATTTCAGAGTTAATCCATTCATTGTTTTTGAGTATTTATTTCCGATGAGTATCATGATTAAACCGATTAATAGAACCGAAACAGCCAAAATAACAAGCGGTTTATATGATGTTAAGAACGATGAATTATCAATTTTAAAGCATTTTATAATCAACGGTCCCACAAGTATGAGTGAAAATATAAGCGCCAGCATTCCTGTTATAAAATTGCCGAAGAAAAACCACATATTGGCGAATATACCATAGTTGTTCTGATATACAACCTTGTATGCCTTAACGGCAGTCTGAAAATCAACATCCTCAAGCAGCTCATAGTCTTTATTTACTATGTTCTCTTCAAATACCTTGCCTTCGTAAATGTGGAGCAGCTCAACCTTGTCATTCATTGCACGGTCTGTCAGATGCCTTGCAAATTCAAATACTGCAATCAGCACTGCCATAGTAACACCATAAAGGATAAGCGTTTTTATGTCTTTTGAGCCTGTAAGCTCATCCACTATTTTTGCAGAGAAAAAGGTAGGAATAAGCGGAACAATTGCATTGCAAAGCCATTTCAAAACTGCAACGGGATAAATGCTTTTGTCAAATTTATTGCATAAAGCAAAGGCAAAACGCAGACAGTCGATTTTTTCCTTAAAAGTCATAGTCCTTCTCCTCTCTGTAGTAATAGCTTTGCATTTCATACATTCTGAAATACTCACCTTTAAGAGCCATAAGCTCCTCGTGTGTTCCGCTTTCGGAAATCTGACCGTCCTTAAGATATAAAATGCGGTCACAGAATCGGGTTGAGGATAGCCTATGCGAAATATAAAAAGAAGTTTTATTTTTGGTTAAATCATTGAATTTGATATACAAGTCATTTTCGGCAATCGGATCAAGTGCCGCAGTCGGCTCATCCAGAATGATAATCGGTGCATCCTTGTAAAGTGCTCTTGCAAGAAACAGCTTTTGCATTTCACCGCCGGAAAGGTCAATGCCGCCCTTGTTCAGCTCCTTGTCAAGCATCGTACCGGCTCCGTTTTCGAGTGTGCAGATTTTATCGTATAACCCTGCCTTTTTCAGTGCGGCGGTTACTCTGTCTTTATCTGTATTGCAGGATAGTGATACGTTTTCATAAATGCTTGCAGGCAGACTGAAGGCGTCCTGAAATACTGCCGAAAACAGTGAGAAGTGCTGGCTAACAGGCATATCGGATGTACTTATACCATTAATTAGAATCTCGCCCTCGTCAGGCTTGTATAAGCCTGAAAGCAGCTTCATACAGGTGGTTTTGCCAGCACCGTTTTCACCCACAATAGCGAGCTTTTCACCGCTGTTGACCTTGAAGGATATGTTTTTTATCACAGGCAGTTCCTTGTTATAGGAAAAGGATACATTTTTAAATTCAACCCCGCACACCTTATCCTTGTCAATGGGTACAGGCGGCTTGGTGTTATCCATTTCCTCAAGTGCCATAAATTCACGCAAATCACTGCACATAAGACAATTCTTTTTTATATCCTGAAAATCAAGTGCAATACCTTTTATCCAAATTGAGAACGCATTTAAAATTCCGAAATAAAATGCAAAATCACTTACGCTGATTTTGTTTTTTAACACACCGCTTATCAGAAAATACATGGTTGCACCTTCTCTGATAAGAATAAGCAGCATTTCAAAAAATCTGTATTTCGCAAAGCTTTTGAAAAATGCCTTTCCGATATCGGTACGATCGCCGATTAAAATATCCAGCATCGGGGAGAACCAGGAGGATATATTGAATATTCTGATATCCTTTGCCGCTTTAATCTCGGTTGGTTTGTTCAGTGTAAAATAGTTGACCTTTTGATAAACCGGAATTGTTTCATCATTATATTCTTTTTCATCGTCTGCAAGATGTGAAAAAATATAAAATGTGCATAAACCTACAATCAAAAGCAGAAGACTGATTTTGAAATCGACATACAGAAAAATGGCACAGGCAGAGAATACACCGATAAAATCATAAAACAGCTTTTTGTACTGATATACTGCGGCGGCCATACCTCGGTTTATATATCCTGTCATGCGTTGTGCCTTTTCAAGCATTTTACGCTTTTGTCTGCTTTCTATGTTTTCATAAGGTATGTTCATACTGTGCATTAGTACTCTTGATTGAAATTCATATCTTATTTTATTGCTTTTTAATGCAAGTCTTGTTTCAATAAAGTCCCTTGCAATATTTGCCATAGCCGAAAGTATAACAAAAATGCCAACGGAAATAAATATTTTATTCAGCTCACCGCCTGCTTCAAGAATGTTCAAAAGCATTTTCAAAAGCACGGTTGACATAAGCGGTGCAACAACGGCAGGCAGCGCATAGAGCATCATAAGCGGTATGGTTTGTCCGTCAATCCTGTGTATTTCGCTGAGCATATATTTGCTGTTGTTAAAAACAGAATACTTTGTTTTGTTCTTCATCTTATCACCTCGTGCTGATGGTACCACACTTTCAGCAGGAATATAAAAAATACGCACGAACGGTATGGATTCGTGCGTGAATGGTTAATCGTGTATGGTTTTTGTTGTTTTATCGGATGCTTTTCAAAGCGAAATCATAATCTCGGTTGCAAAAACATCTGTTTCGTCCTGTCTGTTAATATAACCGCCGTATTTTGAAACGATTTTGTCAATTCGTTTGAGACCGAAGCCGTGGTTTTCATTCTTGGTGGTGAAATAGGTTTTGCCGTCTTTTTTTATTTCTCCGCCGACCGAATTGGATATGGATATATAAAGCTGCTGCTTTAAAAGGCCGATATAAATTCTGATAAAGCGTTTGTCACTGTCCTCAAGCTTACAGCAAGCCTCAATTGCATTGTCAAGCAGATTGCCTATGATAACGCAGATATCCGTGTCACTTACTCTGATTTTTTCGGGAACAGCAGCAGTGGCATCAATGTGGATATCCTTTGACTGAGCAAGGGATATTTTACTGTTTAATATTGCATCTACCATAACGTTGCCTGTTTTTAGAACAGTATCAACAGTTGTAAGGTCCTTATTCAGCTCGTTCAGATAATTGCCAAGCAGCTTATAATTGCCTTGCTCAAGATGAATTTTCATCGTGGCAATATGATTTTTATAATCATGGCGCCAGCCGCGCATCTGGCGGTACATATTCTCAACCTCGTTATAATGCTTTTGCAGCAAATCATTCTGATAGCTTTCAAGCTTTTTCTCGGAATAGCGTTTGATTGCAAGCCGGATTGAAACAGTCAGCAGAACTGCGAAAAGTATGACAGCAATAGCAATTATTACTATGATTTTGGTATCCATTAATGTATTATCTCCTGTAAAATGCAATGAATGCATTGTTAAAATCGTTATAGATTCGTCTGCTGATTGGGATTGATGAACCATTATCCATAACGGCATCATATTTTTTAATTGAATTGATATGCTTTATATTTACTATATATGAG
>CAMWPJ010000022.1 GCA_947176035.1 uncultured Clostridia bacterium
TGATAATAACATAATAAAACAATATTAACAACTACTTTTTGAGGTGAACATTTTTATGGTATTGGAAAAAATCAAAGCAATCCTTGCTGAACAATTGGATATTGATGAGGATATTATTACACCTGACAGTCTTCTTGTTGAAGATTTAGGTGCTGACAGTCTTGACGCTATAGACATTGTTATGTCTGTTGAAGACGAATTCTCTATCGAAGTCCCTGATGAAATTGTTGAGAAGATGGAAAGCGTCGGCGATATAATCACATTTGTTGAAAACAACGTTTAATGAGATATTCTGTCTGATTTTTCGGTTTTGCTGAACACTTTGTTTATAAGTGTTTAAAAAATTGTATCAAAAATCCATACATCATTGACTTTAAAATATAAATAAAGTACAATAAAAGCAGGCGTAGTGCCTGCTTTTTGTTTTTACAAGGGGCAATAATTTTACTGCAGACGGTGATGTTAATAACAACGTCAGCAGCTTTGAGAGGGGTAATCCATATGTCCGAGAAATATATTATGGCGTTGGATCAGGGAACAACCTCCTCCCGTGCCATTATATTTAACAAAAAGGGTGAAATTGTAGCAAAGGCACAAAACGAATTCACCCAATATTATCCGCAAAATGGCTGGGTTGAGCACGATCCCATGGAAATTTTGTTTTCACAGATAAGTGCTATTCTTGCTTGCCTCAGACTTGAAAAGGTTAATCCTAAGGATATCGCCGGTATCGGTATCACGAATCAGAGAGAAACCACGATTGTTTGGGATAAGGAAACTGGCAAGCCAATCTGTAATGCTATTGTGTGGCAGTGCCGCAGAACAGCACAGTATTGTGAGGAGCTTAAGGCCGAGGGCTTGAGCGATTACATAAAGGAAACGACAGGTCTTCTGATAGACGCATATTTCAGTGCAACTAAGATAAAGTGGATTCTTGATAATGTTGAGGGTGCAAGAGAAAAGGCTGAAAATGGTGAACTTCTTTTTGGTACTGTTGACACATGGCTTATCTGGAATCTTACAAACGGAAAGGTGCATGTAACTGACTATTCAAATGCATGCCGCACAATGCTTTTTGATATCAACAAGCTTTGTTGGGATCCATATCTCTGCGAAAAAATCGGTATCCCTATGAGCATGCTGCCTGAGGTTAAGCCGTCAAGCTGTGTTTATGGTGAGATTGCAAAAATCACAGGTATTGAGGATATTGCAGGTGTGCCTATTGCAGGTGCAATCGGTGACCAGCCGGGTGCGCTGTTTGGTCAGGGCTGCTTTAATATCGGTCAGGCTAAAAATACATACGGAACAGGCTGCTTCCTGCTGATGAATACAGGGGATAAGAGAGTGAGCTCACGTTCAAACCTGCTTTCAGGTATTGCATGGGGTGTCGGTGATAAGATTACCTATTCACTTGAGGGCTCGGCGTTTAATGCCGGTTCTGTTATAAAATGGCTCAGGGATGAGGTTGAGCTTATTCACTCTGCACCTGAATGTGATGAGCTTGCAAGTGAGGTTGAGGATTCAAACGGTCTCTATTTTGTTCCTGCCTTTACCGGACTTGGCGCTCCATACTGGGATATGTATGCAAGGGGCACAATGATTGGTCTGACACGAGGTGTTAACAGAAAACACATCTGCCGTGCTGTTCTTGAGAGTATTACATATCAGATGACTGATTTGCTTGAAGCAATGATGAGTGATTCTGACATTATGCTTAAGGATTTGAGAGTTGATGGCGGTGCATCAGTATCTGACATTATGATGCAGATTCAGGCCGATATGACAGGTGTGGTTGTAAACAGACCTAAGAATATCGAAACAACTGCTCTCGGTGCTGCGTATTGCGCAGGACTTGCAACCGGTGTATGGGACAGTATGGAGGAAATTGAGGCTAATCGTCAGGTTGACAAAACCTTCATTCCATCCATGGAAGCGAATTTGAGAAATAAAAAATATTCCGATTGGAAGCGTGCAGTTGAGCGCTCAAGAAATTGGGAAAGATAAAGACAGCATCAAATAAATCGCAATGTTTAGCTAATACTAAGCTAAACATAAGAATATGTTAATTATATTTAGTTAAAGGAGATATATATTATGGGTAAGGTAGTATGTCCTTGGGGATTAATCACAGATTTTGTAACCGATGCTTTTGTCGGCTATGGTATCCCAAGAGAGGATGCAGAGATTTGCACCGATGTTTTGCTTGAATCAGACAAGCGTGGTATTGAGAGCCACGGCTGCAACAGATTCAAGCCAATATATCTTGACCGAATCAAGGCCGGTATTCAAAATCCTGTAACTGATTTTGAAATCATTAAGGAGACCGAAACCACAGCTGTAGTTGATGGTCATAACGGTATGGGTCAGGTAATCGGTTACAAGTCAATGCAGATGGCAATTGATAAGGCTAAAAAATATGGTCTCGGTATGGTTGCTGTAAGAAACAGCTGTCATTATGGTATAGCAGGTTATTATGCAACACAGGCAACCGAGCAGGGCTGTATCTGTATTACAGGTACAAATGCAAGACCTTCTGTTGCTCCTACTTTCGGTGTTGAGGGTATGTTTGGTACAAACCCGCTTACAGTAGGTATTCCGAGTGATGAAAAATTTGATTTTGTAATCGACTGTGCAACATCAATTACACAGAATGGTAAAATTGAATATTATGCAAGAATTAACGAGGATGTTCATCCGGGTACAATCATCGGTCTTGACGGCGAATCTGTTGAGGGTGATTCAGGTGTTGCTCTTAAGAGAATCCGTGAGGGTTCCGCTGCTCTTACCACACTCGGCGGTATCGGTGAGGCACTCGGCGGCTACAAGGGCTATGGCTATGCAATGATTATTGAGTTGCTTTCAGCAATTCTTCAGGATGGCAGCTATGGTAAGGATCTTGACGGTAAAGATGAAGAGGGAAATATCAGACCATATCATCTTGGCCATTTCTTTATTGCTATTGATACAAATCACTTCCTTGGTGAAGAGCTTGTACGCAGCAAGGCAGGTGAAATTCTCCGCTCAATCCGTAATTCTAAGAAAGCACCTGATGCTGACAGGATTTATACAGCAGGTGAAAAGGAATATGATATCTGGCTCAGCAGAAAAGATAGCGGTGTTCCTATCAATGAATCTGTTCAGGACGAAATCAATGCAGTACGTGACGAGCTTGGACTTGACTATACCTTCCCTTGGGAGGATAACTATGTTCCTTACCCTGAGAAGAATATCAAGGCTCATATTGAAAGAGACTGATTAACAGGCATATTCAGGCAATGAAGACAATTTATTCTTCATTGCCTATACATATTATAATTTTAATATAAATATTTTAGGAGAAAAAACAATGGATTATCGTAAAGAATCATTAAGATTACACGGCGAATGGCAGGGTAAGCTTGAGGTTATCGCCAGAGCTAAGGTTAATGACAAGGACTCACTTTCACTTGCATACACCCCCGGTGTAGCAGAGCCTTGTCTTGCTATTCAGGATGACTACAATAAGAGCTGGGAGCTTACACGCCGCTGGAATATGGTTGCTGTTATCACAGATGGTACAGCTGTACTCGGCTTAGGAGATATCGGTCCTGAGGCCGGTATGCCTGTAATGGAGGGTAAATGCGTGCTCTTCAAGGAATTCGGTGATGTTGATGCCTTCCCTCTTTGCGTTCGTACAAAGAATGTTGATGAGTTTGTTGAGACTGTTTACAACATCAGCGGCTCATTTGGTGGTATCAACCTTGAGGATATTGCGGCTCCCCGCTGCTTTGAGATTGAGGAAAAGCTTAAGGAAAAATGTGATATTCCGATTTTCCACGATGACCAGCATGGTACAGCAGTTGTTGTTTCAGCTGCTCTTATCAACGCAACCAAGCTCACAGGCAAAGCACTTTCAGACTGTAAGGCTGTTATCAACGGTTCAGGTGCAGCAGGTATTGCAATTGCAAAGCTGCTTATGACACTTGGTTTGCGTGATGTTATTCTTTGCGACAGAACAGGTGCTATCTATGAGGGCAGAGAAGGGCTCAACGCTTCTAAGGCTGATATTGCAAAGGTTACAAATCGAGAGATGACAAAGGGTTCACTTGTTGATGCTGTTAAGGGCACAGATATCTTTATCGGCGTATCTGCTCCGGGTGTACTCACACAGGATATGATTAAGACTATGAATGCTGATCCAATCGTTCTTGCAATGGCTAATCCTACTCCTGAAATTATGCCGGACGATGCTAAGGCAGCAGGCGCTAAGATTGTTGGTACAGGTCGTTCAGACTTCCCAAATCAGATTAATAATGTTGTTGCATTCCCCGGTATATTCCGTGGTGCACTTGATGTAAGAGCAAGTGCAATTACAGAGAATATGAAGATAGCTGCTGCTTACGCTATTGCATCACTTGTTGATGATGATAAGCTTACACCTGATTATATTCTTCCATATGCATTTGATGAAAGAATCAAGGATACAGTTGCAAAGGCAGTTGCAGATGCTGCTGTAAAAGATGGCGTAGCTCGTATATAATAATGCACATAATATGTATTAATAAATCTTATTTATATAATTTGTCCCCGTGAGTTATCACGGGGACTTTGATTTTATGTCAATCATGTAAAGTGACGATTTGCTATTATTTGTGTATAATACACAAGGAGTTTTTTTATTTGTGAATACTATACAAATTATGGAAATTTAAATCGACCGTTTAAACAATATAATAGACAAAGGTTGTTTAAATGGTAACATTTTGTCAAGAGCTATTACTAAATTTTGTTCATTTATTACAAATGTTACAAAAAGGTTACAAATAACCTTGTGAATGATTGCCGTAGATTACGATAGACTTTTTATGTTAAAATGCAAAATGATGTTGAACAAATGGTGTTTTTTGTAAAAAATGACGAGATTTGATTAGGTTATCCTAATATTGTAAACAAATCGGGCAATACCATTTGCAAAGGAGGCAACATGAGAAAGCTAATTAAAAACAGCATTATTACCGTTTTATTAACTATTATCGTAATAACCGTTTTCCCTACAACAGTATTTGCAAATGAATACGAACCAAGACTGACTGCACCAAGCGGTGAGCCTTATTATACAAGAGAGCTTAATGCTTATGCTCAGACTGGTTACGGTATGCCAAATTGCGTTGCATATGCATACGGCAGAGTTTATGAAATGAATGGCGAAAAACCGCTTATCACTCGCGGCAATGCAGGTGATTGGTGGTTTATCAACAAAGCGAATGATTATTATGAATACGGCAGCGAACCAAAGCTCGGCGCGGTTGCCTGCTGGTCAAGACACGTTGCAGTAGTAGAAGAAATTGCAGACGATGGTGCAATCACTGTATCTGAGTCACATTGGGGCGGAAGATACTTTAATACCAATGTTTACTACAATATGTCATCACATTACGGTCAAACCTTCTATGGCTATATTTACACCTATAATGAGCCTGAAGAAGAGCCCGAAATACCCGAGCCTTCCTATAAGATGGAGGAGCAGTATTTTGCACCGCAGGAGAAGAATTGTTTTACCGCTCTTGCTTTTACTCAGAGCAATAACACAATTATGAATCCGAAAAACAATTCGTTACTGAATATGTAAATTTAATGAATACGTTTATTAAAAAGGCTGCGAAAAAGCAATGATTTGAATCGCTTTTTCACAGCCTCTTTTATTTTACTATTGCAATTTAACAGGCAGTTACGCTTCAGTAACTTTTAGGAGTGTGTTTTAGCTGTTGCTCCTGTAATTATATAATTCAAATCGCACTTGAGATGTTTGCATATATTATCTATAGTTGTAAGTTTTGGCTGCGTTATTTCCCTTTCAATTTGGCTGATATAACCTACGCTGACATCCATAAGCTCGGCTAATTCCTGCTGTGTGATATTTTCTTTTTTGCGTGATTTCTGAATCCTTTTACCTATCAGTTTATAATCTATACTCATATTCCTTCCTAAAAAACAACTCCTTTTTTATAAATTATTGTAGCATAAATGTTATGATTAAATTGCAATGATTTGGTTGCAAAACATATATGGAAACAATCATGAACAAAACTAAAAGGTTTTACGTACTTATGTTTGGTATTTTTTTCTTGTAGTTGATAAAATTACTACATAATGTTATAATTATTTCGAATAAATATGTGGAGATATAAAATATGCCAAAGGAAGAGAATATAACCAACGACAATTTAATTATTGGCAGGAATGCAGTCATTGAGCTTTTGAAAAGCGGAAGAGAGATAGAAAATGTTCTGATTGCCAAGGGAGAGAGAGAGGGCTCAATTAATCGTATTTCTGCAATGTGCAGAGAAAAAGGGATTATAATCAAAAACGTTGATAGAAAAAAGCTTGATTTTATGTGCGGCAACGGCAACCATCAGGGCGTAGTTGCCAATGTGCCTGCTCACAGCTATTCAAGTGTTGATGATATTCTGGCTTATGCCGAGAGCAAGGGTGAACAGCCTTTTATCATTATTTGTGACGAAATTGAGGATAGTCATAATTTAGGTGCTATTATCCGAAGTGCTGAAGCTTGCGGTGCGCACGGAATTATTATTCCGAAAAGGAGAAATGTCGGTCTTAACTTTATTGTTGCCAAAACCTCATGCGGTGCACTTGAATATATGCGTGTTGCAAGAGTCAGCAATCTTGCTTCAACAATTGAGTTGTTGAAAAAGAAAAACATATGGGTTTACTGTGCCGATATGGATGGACAGCCCTGGTGCAAAACAGATTTTTCAGGCGGCTGTGCACTTGTTATAGGCAGCGAGGGTAACGGTGTAGGAAGGCTTATTAAAGAAAAGTGTGATGTAACCGTCAGTCTGCCGATGTGCGGAGAGGTGAATTCTCTTAACGCATCTGTTGCAGCAGGCATTATTATGTACGAGGTTACCAGACAACGACTTGGATTGTGAGTGATGCAATATGAGTGAGAATTTTTCAATAGATGAAATTATCAGACAGGCAGAGGAAATACGAAAAAAAACGCTCAAAACTGCCCAGTCGGCAATGAAGGATATTGATTCCTCAGCTCGTGAAATAACTGCAAGAGAGATTGAGGTGCCGCAGGTAGATCCTGAAAATATCATAATTGAGCCTAAGTCTGCGACAGAAAAACCACCATTGCAAAAAACAGCTGTTATTGACAGTGAAAAGCTGAAAACGGCTGAGATTAAAGACAATAGTAAAACAAGAGTAGTTGACCAGAAAACAAGAGCTGTAAACCTCGATGATAAAACAGGTGTCATCATAAATACAGGTGATATTAAAAAGAAAAAAACTTTTTTTATTTCACAGTCAGACGAGCCGATTTATTCAAAAAAGCCGCCTGAGATTATTGAACGTCCTGCTACAATCAAAAGCAAGTCGCGTTTTGATAAAACTTCAGATTTACAGGAGCTACCTACAATAGTAGCGGTTGATGAGCTTGAGAATACAAAGCTCTCACCGGTAAATCAGCTGCAGACAGAGGTGCAATATACTTATGATGAGGGTGAGCAGATTGTTCTCGAGGGCTTTGAGGATATTACCGAAGATGTGGCGAAGATTGATGAGGAGATTGCCGAAAGACAGCTGAAAGAAAGGCGAAAAGAAAAAATAAATAAATTCAGACTTTTTGGCCCCGACCAGATTTATGATCAGAATATCGGACAAAAGGTAGTTGAAAACGAATTTAATAGCAGTGATGATAAAACTGCTTTTTTGGAAAAATTGTTTGCATCCAAATCTTCTGTTACACTGAAAGCAATTATTACGTTTTTACTTGCAGTAATTCTTGGTCTGCTGACATTTTTCAAGGACAGTTCATTTATGCCGTCTTTTTTGCTTGACTATACAACATATTTTATTACTGTTCTTGTAATTTACGCAGTTATATTTGTATTTAATTTTAAAACTATTATTCATGGTTTTAAGCTGAAAAAAGGTATAAACAGTGATTTGCCGGTTGCTATTGTAAGTATAATTGTTATGGTACATACATTGCTTATGGCAGTTGACAGTAATATTTATATTGACGGCGGTAATGTTTATCCGCTTGTTGCGTCGTTTGCTTTGTTTATGAGCAGTATGGGCAAGCTTCAGCTGCTTTTGCGTATTATTGAAAACTTTGAATTTTTGACAGGACTTGAGGAAAAGCATACCGTTGAGGATATTGTTAATACAGTTGATGCTACGATAATCAGCCGTGGATTGCTTGCCGGTGAACCAAGTCTTAAGACAAGCATTAAAACAGACTTTACAACAAAGTTTTTTGATATCGGCAGCAGTGATGAACCGGCAGATGGCATTGCAAAAGCAACAGGTATGATTATGCTTGCCGTAAGTATTATATTATTCGCAGTATTTACAATAATAAATCAGAATTGGCGTATCGGTTTTAATATAGCTGTATGTGCAATGTGTATTTCGGTGCCATGCATTTCGCTTTTTAACACGAACAGTGCATTGCTGGGTGTATCAAAGGCACTGAAAAAGAATGGTGCTATGATTAATGGCTTTGAGGGCGCAAGAGTTGTTGACAATGCAAATGCCATTGTTATCGAGGCTCAGGATTTATTTGGACCAAAAAGCTGTGAAATTCATGGAATCAAAACCTTTAATGGTGCTAAAGCTGATGATGTTATTTTAAAAACAGCCGCTGTAATTATGAATACCAAGAGTCCGCTCTCATATGTTTTTGACGATGTTGTAATCGGTAAGCAAACCATTCTGCCGGAGGTTGATGGTGTGGTTTATGAGGACAGGCTCGGTACATCTGCCTGGATATACAGAAAGAAAATTCTTGTCGGTACAAGAGAGTTGCTCATTCATCATGGTGTGCAGGTACCAAAAGAGGAATTTGAAGCAAAGTATACACGTAAAGGCAGGAAAATTCTTTATCTTGCCGTTGCAGGCAAAATAATGGCAATGTTTGTCGTGTCTTATAATGCTGATCCTACTCTTAAGCGTGCACTCAGAAAGCTTGAAAAAAGCGGCATGACAATTCTTGTAAAAAGTGCTGACCCTTTTATTAACGATGAAAGCATTGCTGAGCTATTTGATTTGCCTGATGGATTTATACGTGTTATGAATGCATCAAATGGCAGAGCATTTGAAAAATATTCAAATATGTGTGCTGAAAAATCACCTGCCTATGTTGTTCACGACGGCAGTGCACTTGGTTTTGTATCTGCAATGAGTGGGGCGGAAAATCTTGAGGAGACAAGAAAAATGCTTGCTGTGCTTATATCTTTTGGTTGTGCACTTGGCATTGGTGTTGTAACATTGCTTGGTGTTGTTAATGGTATTAGCCAGCTTGGTGCGGTTAATATTATTCTTTTTCAGGCGCTATGGTGTATATTTGTGGAAATTGTGTCAAAAATAAAAAGGCTAGGATTATAAATCGGAATTATTCCGATACAAAGGAGAGGTCTTTTTGAAGGATTTACATTCAACAAAAACACATGCAAATCTTGTTGCCGCATTTGCAGGTGAAAGTCAGGCACGTAACAAATATACCTATTATGCATCTAAGGCAGAAAAAGATGGCTTTGTTCAGATTGCTGAGATTTTCAGAGAAACTGCTGAGAATGAGCGAGAGCATGCTGAAATCTGGTTTAAGCTGTTAAATGGCAGTGAGGAACTGCCTGACACTGCAACCAATTTAAAGGATGCTGCTGATGGTGAAAACTATGAGTGGACAGATATGTATGCTACCTTTGCCGAAGAGGCAAGGGAAGAGGGCTTTGACCATATTGCATTCCTTTTTGATTCGGTAGCTAAAATTGAAAAGGAGCATGAACAACGTTTTCGTAAATTGCTTGAAAATGTTGAAAACGGTCTTGTGTTCAGCAGGGACGAGGATAAAATCTGGATTTGCTCAAATTGCGGTAATATCGTTATCGGCAAAGAAGTGCCGAATCAGTGCCCTGTGTGTAAAAAGCCAAAGGCATATTTTAAAATAAAGCCTGAAAACTATTAAGTTTTTCTATCAAACGAAGCGCCCGCAGGTTTAAAACCTGTGGGCGTTATGATTTAATTATGTTTATACTTCAGAATAATAGTTTGCAGTAAATGAAATAATGAATTTTTAAAGTATAATTACTTTAAAAATATTAAATAATTTCAATATTTTAGACTTGTTTCTATTATAAACTATCTTAAATATTAATTAAATATTAAATGTTAATTCTATGTTAAATAAAAGTAAAATAGATATTGTTTTATCTATTCAATAGTGCTATAATTACAAACTGAAAAAATATTATTTTTAAGAAAAGGAGTTTTGTTATGGCAAAAACTAAGGCCGCAGGTGCAGACACAGTAAGCAAGGCACCGGCGGAAAAGAAGTACATGAAGCCATCAGAGATTGTTACCTTTGGTATTGGTCTTTTCGGTGTTGCCCTGCTCACAGGCTGGATGCCCGATTATACCACAACCTTCTTTGCTGACTTCGCATTCAAAGGCAAAGGATTTGATCAGGCATCATTTGCAAATACTGTTTCGCTTGTATTTGGTGTAGCAGGTTTTGTAGGTGCTATATGCGAGCTTGTTATTGGTATTCTTGTTGACAGAACAAAAACAAAGCTTGGCAAGGTTAAGCCGTGGATTGGCTTTGGTGCAATTCCGCTTGCAATTGTATCACTTATGGTTTTCGTAGCTCCGAACACTTCAAGTCTTGCAATTGCATCTGCATGGATGTTTATTATCTATGCAATTTATACCGCAGTTTCCTGTGCAGTTGAATCACCTGCAAACTGCTTTGGTGCACTTTGCTCACCTAATCCGAGTGAACGTGGTGATGCTATCTCAATCGCATCATTCCTTCGTTCAGTTGGTCAGTCAGGTGGTCAGGTAGTAATTATTGTTGTTGGTGCACTTATGAAAATGCTTATGGGCTCACAGCAGTTCAAAAATGCTGAGGGTCAGGGTCTTGATTTGATCATTTCAACAGCTGTTTGTGCACTTGGTATGATTATTTTCGTAATGATATTCTTTGCAAACAACAAAGAGCGTGTACCTTATACATCTGAAAAGGTATCACTTGCTGAGTCAATCAAGCTTGTTTTCACAAACAAGAATCTGCTTATGGTATCTCTTACCAAGATTGCTGGCTTCGGCAGAGGTGTTTATGGTACAGTATCACTTTACATAGCAATTTATCTTCTTGGCTCAAAGGGATTAAAGCTTGCTCTTATGCTGCCAATGGGTATTGGTACTGCTGTAGGTATGCTTGTGGTAAAGGCTGTATTAAAGAAATTTTCTACTAAGAAAACCTTTATTATTTTCTGTATTTACGGCTTCTCATCACTTATGATACTGTTTATTGTATCTAAGGTAGTAGGCTTTAATTCAACACTCGTTGTTCCGTTCCTTATTCTCAACTTCTTCTGCGGTCTCCAGCATGGTAATACGAACGTAACACCTAATATTATGATTGCAGACTGTGTTGACGAAATGGAATATAAAACAGGTAAGCGTCAGGAGGGTCTTGCTTATGCAGGTTATGGTCTTTTCTCAAAGATTGCATCTGCATTTACAAAGTACCTTGGTCCGTTCCTTGTTTATACATGGTCAGGCTATCAGTTCTCTCAGGATCAGAATGTTGCTTATGCTGCCCAGACAGATGGTACACTTTCGAAGTTCCTTGCAATTTATACAGTAATTCCTGCTATTTTCGTACTCCTTCAGGGTGTACCTATCTTATTCTATGATATGGTTGGCGAAAAGAAGGAAAGAATTACTGCTGCTCTGGCTGAAAAGAGAGCTGCACAGGAAACTGCATCAGACGATTCTGCCGATGCAATTGCAGAGTAAGGAGGGGTAGAAATGGCTGAGACAACAAAAAATAAAAAAGGCTTTAATGCCGTAGCTTATGCTCTTTTTGCAGGTGTTTTGGTTGCTGTAGTTCTTGTTATAATTACAATTTTTGCTTTTACAACAAGATATACTGCTTTCGATCCCGAAAAGGTTGCACAGGCTTATACAGATACGATTGTTCAGACAGGTGATGGCTATAATGCCTATAAGAATACACTTGTATCAAAGAATGCCAAGTATGGCGATTTCATCAGAAATGCTTATATGAAGCCATATATGAATAACGGCGATGACGTAAAACAGGCTGAGTTTGTCGGAACCGGCTCTGATGAAGAGGCTCAGGCAATTGATGAGGTTTATTCAACAATGTATGACTATTATGTTGAGCTTTTGTCAGCATATGGTCTTGATGATTATGACTCTGTATTCTCAAACTACTTTGCAAAGCTTGCTGAGGTAAGAAAGCAGGTTTATGGTGATGAGTTTATGGATGATGAGTTTATGTTTGGTGCATTCGAATCCAATGTTTCACAGTATGGTCGTTCTTTGACCGGTACTGATGAGCAAGTTGCACAGGATGGTAAGACTGTTATTCAGGAAAAGACAACAGGTAAATATCAGGAAATGTTTTCCGAGGACTATAAGCTGACAACAACCGTTAAGGATTGCACAGAGCTTTCTGACGATGAGGTTAAGGCCTATGTTGCTGAGTATGCACAGAGAATCAAACCTGTAGCTGAGTCAGGTGCTGCTAAGGCTGACAGCTTTGGTGTTGTTGATATTGACGATAAAAATAAGCCAAAGACAGCAATGACAGATGCCTTTGCAGCTCTTGACAATTCTGAGTCAATTGAGGGCGTTGCAAAGTGTAGTGTTGAGGTTACGCTTGAGGATGAAACAGTAGTTGCTGTACAAGAGGTTTATGTTGTTCAGATTGGCAACAGCTGGTATGTGGACGACACAAATGTTGATACATCAGCGCTTTACCTCGCACTTGCTAAATAATCTTATATAAAAATAAGAAACAGACAACGATTTATTCGTTGTCTGTTTTTTTGACCGTTTATCAACAGATTCTCGGCAGGCCTTCGCCGTACAGTACATTAACCTGTCTTTTACCGCCGATTGGTGTAATAAGTGTTACACCCTCGCCGTGTTTAACCTTGCCTATAATCTGTGCTTTTTCTCCGTATTTGCAATGTTTTATGATATCAACTGCCTGTTGTGCCTGATTCATTGGCATCACTGCAACAAGCTTTCCTTCATTACCCATATGGAGTATATCTAGACCGAGAATTTTAGCAAATGCTTTCACCTCATCATCAACAGGTATGTTTTCTTCAATCAGCTCAATATTAACATTTGATGCTTTTGCAAGTTCGTTCAAAACGGTTCCGAGCCCACCACGTGTTACATCTCTCATACAGTGCAGCTCAATACCTTCCTTGAGCATTGCTCTTACCATTTCGCCAAGGGGCGCATTATCGGATTTAATGTTATTTTCAATACCCATTCTAGCTGAAAGAATTGCGGCGTGATGATCGCCAATATTACCGCTTACAATGATAGCATCACCCTCACGCAGATTGGTTGAAACAATGTCTGTACTCTCGCCTACAAAGCCTACACCTGTTGTATTGATGTAAATTCCACCGTTGCCTTCAATTACCTTTGTATCGCCGCATATTATAGTTACACCTGCCTCTTTTGCAGTATCTGACATTGATTTAACAATTTGCTCAAGAATTTCGCTGTCAGCACCCTCTTCAATTATAAAAGCAGAGGTGATATATTTTGGTATTGCCCCACGCATAAGAAGGTCGTTAACCGTTCCGCAGACAGACAGTCTGCCGATATCACCGCCCTTGAAAATCAGAGGTGTAACAACAAATGAATCAGTTGTTACGGCGATTCGGGATGAGCCGTTCACAACGGCACTGTCCTCCATCATATTCAGTATCGGGTTTGAAAAATGCTTTGCAAAAACGGAATCAATTAGTTCAGAGGTGGATTTTCCTCCGCTGCCATGAGCGAGTGTTATTTTCATATTATGACCTCACTATTTTCTGTTGTTAATATAGTAGTGAAAGCATGAGCCTTCGTTTGATACCATACACGCACCCTGTGGGTTTTCAGGTGTGCACGGTTTGCCGAACAGCGGGCAATCATATGGCGATTTAAGACCTGTGATAATTTCGCCGCATCGGCAGCCTTTATTTTTAGCCATATCATGAGTCAGTTCACGGCTGCCTGCGTCATACATAAGATATTCCTTTTTCAGTGCCATGCCGGAATTCTCTATCTCACCAATACCGCGCCAAACTGCATTGCATGGTTCGAAGTATTTATTAACAAGTTCCTTTGCTTTTTTATTGCCATTGTCAGTCACAGCAGATTTATACAGATTCAGCACAGTACCTTTGCCTTTTAGCTTTATAAGTGCATAGATTGCCGAGATAAGCTCCTCACCCTTAAAGCCGCTTACAACAAAAGGCAGGGAATACTTTTCAGCTAAAGGCGTGAATTCATTCGCACCTGTTATGACACTGACATGACCGGGTGCAATGAATCCGTCAATTTTGTTGCCTATCTGACATAATGCGTCAATTGCCGCAGGCATTGTTTTGAGCGCAGTAAGCAACTTGATATTATCAATCTTTTCCTGAATGATTTTTTCTATCAGCACAGCGTAAATTGGCGTTGTAGTTTCAAAACCGACTGCCGCAAATACAAATGTGGTTTCTGTATCTGCTTTTGCAAGGTCAATTATCTCAAAGGGGGAGTATACCATTTTTATGCTGCCGCCATTTGATTTGGTTTCCTGCAAAGCTGATTTCGATCCGGGTACACGAATAAGGTCACCGAAGGTTACAACACAGGTGTTATTCTCAAGTGCCAACTCACACAGCCTATCAATATAGCTTGCAACTGTAACACATACAGGGCATCCGGGTCCGCTGACCAGCTTGATTTTATCGCTGAGCAGTGACGGAATCCCACTCTCGCTGATTGCCGCTGTATGTGTGCCGCAAACCTCCATAAATGATAATTGCTCATCATTATATTCTCTTAAAAATTTTGTTATATCTTTAATATCCATCAGGATAATTCTCCCAGCTCATTAAAAATATCAATCATATTTTGTGCCTCATCTTCAGGCAGAATCTGAATGATAAGACCTGCGTGGACAAGTGCCCAATCGCCGATTTTAACATCCACTATGCCCTTATTGGCATTTACTTTATTTCCATTATAATCAATAACAGCGGTATCGCCGTTGATTTCAACTACTTTTCCGGGTGCTGCTACACACATTGTCTATTCCTCCAAGTCTGCTAAATATGCCTGACCGAGTGCGATTCCTCCGTCGCCGCAGGGTACTTTTTCATTAATATACACCGAAAAGCCTTTTTGTTCAAGTGCCGAAATTGCGGAAGCTGTGATGATTCGGTTATTGAACACACCGCCGCTCAGTGCAATCTGAGCAATATCATATAATTTTTTATATTTTTCAGCTATCGCAATAATTAAATCACAAATCATCATATGAAAGCCAAGTGCAAGCTCTTCAGCGGATGCTTTGCTTTTGGCATTTTTTATCTGATTTAATATATCAATAGGGTTGAGTGAGGGCTTGATATAGTATGCTCTGTCAGCCTTCTTCGCCGCACTTTCAAGTGCACAGGCACATTCGCCTTCAAATGTGTTATAGTGCTTAATATCAAGCAGTGAACATACTGCATCAAATAGTCTGCCCATACTGGATGAAAGAACAGTGTTAATATTATTTTTCAGTGCACTGTCAACAAGCTGATTACTGCCAAGATAACAGTCAAGTGCAAGGCGGGCATCTTTTGATACCTCATCAGAGGCAAGCATTTTTGTGTATTCAAGGTGTTCTGCCCGTTCCATTTTGCTGTTCCTAAACAGGAATACCTCACTGCCCCAGACAGCTCCGTCATCACCATAGCCGGTACCATCAAAGGCAAAGCAAAGCACATCTCCTTTCAGCTTGTGTTCTGCTATTACAGATGCTGCGTGTGCCTTGTGGTGCTGTATTTTTATATCATTCTTGAAAATGTTTGATGAATAGTAATTCGGGTGAGCATCGCAGACAGTTATATCTTGCTCAAAGCCGTGCAGTTTTGCAAAGCGTGCAATATTAGCTTTGTAGCTGTCAAACACATCCTTGTTATCAAGATCGCCGAAATACTGGCTTAAAAACACATAATTATCTCTGTGAAAGCCGAATACGGCTTTCAGGTCACCGCCAAGGCACAATGTGTCAGCTTTCGTTTTTTTATCAATTTCCATGCTGAGCGGGACATATCCTCTTGCTCTGCGTATAAATTGGGTTCTGCCTGCCACACAGCATACCACGCTGTCATCAAGCGGTGTCAGTATTTCACGATTGTGTGACAGAACATCAATTGAAAATTTGCTAATTTCATTATCATCAATAATGATTGGCTCACCGCTTATATTTGCACTTGTCATAACAAGCGGTGATATTTTTTCAAGTATCATTATCTGAATGGGATTGCACGGTAGGAATGCACCGATATAATCACTTTCACCGCACACGCATTTGTCAAAATCCTTTATTTTTTCTAGCAGAACAATAGGTCGTGCAGGGGATAGGAGAAGCTCTTTTTCCTTATCATTTATCCTGCAGTATTTGCTAATCTGCTCAATCGATGAAAACATAACAGCAAACGGTTTTGAGTCCCTGCCCTTGAGCTCTCTTATTTTATTTACGGCATCCGTGTTATATACATCACACGCAAGGTGGTAACCGCCAATGTCTTTTATGGCAAGCACCTTACCGTTTCTCAATATATCAATCGCCTTTTCAATAGACATGCTTGTTTGCGGCCCGCACGCATTGCAGGCAATGGTCTGTGCGTGACAGCGTCTGTCAGACACGGAAATATATTCTTTTTTGCAGTTATCACACAGTTCAAAGTGTGACATTGTTATGTTTTCCCTATCATATGGCAGGGTGTTCATTATCGTATATCGTGGTCCGCAGTTCACACAGCTGATGAATGGGTGGCGGAATCTGCGGTTGCATTCGTCTTTTAGTTCCCTTTCACAATCATTGCAGGTTGCAAGGTCGGGTGTAAGGAATGGGGTGTGATTATCGTTTGTCGAGTGTACAATTTCAAAGTCATCAAAGTGAATGTTATCTATGTTTTCTTCTTCATAATTTTTTATTTCAAATATGGCAATAAGGCGTCGGACAAATTCGTCCAACGCCTGTTCCTTGCCGCTGATAATCAGGCTGACATTGCCGCCTGAATTTTTAACCTGACCTTTTAATCCAAGGTCTTTTGCGATACGCTGGGCAGCAGGTCTGAACCCTATGCCCTGAACAATACCGTGAAAGGTTAATTTTTTTGTCATCAGGATTACTCCTTAACTAATGTAACAATGCCCTTTTCACCGTCGTCATCTGTTGTGCTCAGTGCCTTGAACTTTATGCAGGCATCCACACAGGCACCGCACTGTACGCACTTGTCACGGTCGATTGACCACGATTTTGCACCTGTTCTGTCAACTGTGATGCATTCCTGCGGGCATTTTCTTGCACAAAGTCCGCAAAGAATACATTTTGACATATCATTTGTGATTTTACCCGGCTTTGTTTCAGGGATAGGCTGACTGTATGAATCAACCGTTTTTTCTGTTGACGGAGCCGAATATCCGGGAACCATTGTAAGGCATTTTTTAGGGCAGGCATTTACACATGCTGAGCACTGAACACAGCCCATTCTTTCGATTGACCAAGTTTTGCTTGCTCTGTCAATTGTGATTGCACCTGACATGCACTTGCGTGAGCAGATACCGCACATAATGCAGTTATCAATATTAATTTCAATATGACCTCTGCTTCTCTCAGGGTACTCTCTTGGTACAGCAGGATAATTCGCTGTTGCAGGCTTTGAAAATAAATTCTTTAAAGCTGTGAAAGAAAAATTCATAATTGGCATAATGATTTACCTCCTATCTTTCAGTACAGCTGATACAAGGATCAATTGTAAGAATCTGAAGTGGAACATCTGCAAGCTCTGAGCCGGGAAGAATGTGAATAAGTGACTCGATGTTTGTAAATGTGGGAGTGCGGACTCTGAGTCTTTCAAGGAACTTAGTGCCGTTACCCTTAGCGTAGTAGATAGCTTCGCCACGTGGCTGCTCAACTCTGACAAATGCCTCACCATCAGGATTGCCTTTAATCTGATTCGCAATCGGTCCTTCAGGAATTTTATCAACAAGCTGTCTGATAATGTTGAAGGACTGGAAAATTTCGCCGATACGAACGGCACATCTGCCGTAACCGTCACATTCTTTAGAAGTGATGATTTCAAAATCAACCTTGTTATAAGCCTCATAGCCTGTTTTACGAACGTCAATTTCGATACCTGCAGCTCTTGCCATAGGACCTACTGCACCAAGGCGGATAGCATCCTCTTTCGTGAGTATACCCACACCTCTTAAACGTGACTCAACAGTGTAATCACTGAGAAAGGTACGAATAAGCTTCTTAAGGTCCTTTTCCATACCGTCAAAGATATTTACAAAGCTCTTAAGCATTGCTGAATCCATGTCCTTGAGCACACCGCCGATTTTATTCACAGAGAAGATAACACGGCCGCCTGTTGATGCCTCAAACATATCAAGTACCTTTTCTCTCATTCTCCAGCACTGCATAAAGAGTGCGTCAAAGCCAAAGGCATCTGCAAGTAAGCCGAGCCAAAGCAAGTGAGAATGAATACGGCTCATCTCGCCCCAGATTGTTCTTAAAAACTGTGCTCTTTCAGGCACTTCTGCATCGAAAATTCTTTCAAGGGATTCACAGTATGCCATACCATGCTTGAAAGAACAGATACCGCAGATTCGCTCAATAACATACTGATAGTCATTAAAGTCTCTCTTTTCAGCAAGACTTTCAAGACCTCTGTGAACAAAGCCGATGGAAGGGATTGCCTCTACTACCTTTTCGTCCTCAAGTACAAGGTCAAGGTGAACAGGCTCGGGAAGCACCGGGTGCTGCGGTCCAAAAGGAACTATTGATCTTTCGCCCATTATTCTGCTGCCTCCTCTTCTTTTTTGATTACCTTTACAGCCTCTTTAACTTCCTTCTTGAAAGGAGCATTTACTGCGATTCTGTAAAGCTTATTGTCATAATCAGGATTGATTGACTTGATTTTAACATCAAAAAGCTCTTTCATCTCGTTTTCATAAAGCATTGCTGACGGAAAAAAGTCAGATATTGTGTTAATCTCTGTATCAATCGGAACGATTGTTTTGTAGTTTTCAAATTTATAGCCGTCTACTACCGAGTAAATAACCTCGTTGTAGCCCTCAAATGCTGTTGCACAAATCTGTGCAAGGCGATAGCCCGCTCTTTGCTTTTCAAGCATTATTTTGTAAAGGGTAGGGATATCAACTGTTTCGAGTGAATATTCTTCTCTCATTTATTTACCCTCCTTAAGCTTTTTGCTTTTTTCTTTAAGTAATGCAAGTGACTGAACGACACCGTCGATGATTGCCTCAGGTCTTGCTGCACAGCCGGGAACATAAATGTCAACAGGGATAACCTTGTCAACACCGCCGAGAATGTTGTAGCAATCCTTGAACACACCGCCATTGCATGCACAAATACCGATTGCACATACAACCTTAGGTTCAGTCATCTGCTCATAAATCTGTTTAACGACATCCTTGTTTTGTTCATTTACAGAACCTGTGATAAGAAGAATGTCTGCATGCTTGGGGTTACCTGTGTTAATTACACCAAAACGCTCAACATCATATACAGGAGTTAAGCAAGCGAGCACCTCGATATCGCAGCCGTTACAGCTTGAACCGTCATAGTGCATAATCCATGGTGATTTTGTTATATCAGCCATTATTTTATACCCCTTTCATTAATACTTCCAGAATGAATACATTAAGAGCACCGATAATGATTGTTGTTATCCATGAGTTCTTGAACATATTCTTCCATTTCATTCTTGCAGTTGTATTATCAACAAGAATCAATACAGAATAGGTGATTGATATTGCTGCAAGTGCGATTATGATTGTCCACCAGTTTGCATTTAAGAAGAACAGTGCAATAACACCCATTAAAAATACATTTTCATACCAGTGTGCAATTTCAACAATTGCAAACATTTCTCCTGAAAATTCTGTTGTGATACCCTTAACCATCTCCTGATGTGCGTGGTGGCTTGTTGCAAGGTCAAACGGATGCTTTCTGAGCTTGATTGTAAGAATATATACAAAACCGATAAATACACCCGGCAGCATAACGATTGGTAAAGTGCTGTCACTTGTAACAATTTCTCTTACCTTAAATGTGCCTGTTGCAAGGTAAAAACCAACAGCTGTAAGAAGTACCATTGGCTCATATGCGAGCATCTGCATCATTTCACGGCTTGCACCCATGCTTGCGTATGGAGAGTGGCTGCTTGTTGCCGCAAGGATAAGGAAAAGGTTTGCTGTTGTGAGTGCAAAGAACACCATGAGCAAATCAAATCCGCCGAAGAACAGACAGCCGGTGAATATGATAAATATGAGGAAGGTTAAAAGATAGAATATCTGAACATGGTTGATAAGTACGGTTTCTTTTTTCAACAGCTTGATTACATCGTAAAATGGCTGGAGAACAGGCGGTCCCTGTCTGCCCTGCATACGGGCTGTAATCTTTCTGTCGATACCTGAGGTTAAACCGCCGAGGATAGGTGCCAGAATAATATAGGCAGCAATGCTGATAATGATTTGTACTGTACCTGACATTAGAATGCACCTCCTATTGAAATAACCATAATTGTAACAATCAGTGCGATTGAAAGGATAACAGACGGATTCCAGAGTTTCTTTTCACCGAAGATATCCTCCATATACCAGTTAGCAAGGAAGAATCTTCTCTTTTCGCCCATTGAATCAATATAATTCATCTGGTCGCCTGCGTTAACACCGTTGATGTAACGGTCAACCTTTCTGTACTTTGTATGTCTTGCAGATATCCATGATACACCCGGAATAACAAATATCGAAATAACCATAATCATCATAATTATGATGTTGTCGTTTGAAATAACCTGTGATGCGTTGTTGAATATTGTGTGGATATAAGGAATGATAACCTGCGATGAAATAAGTGGGAATACAAAGCAGAGCACAACCATAAATATTGCGTGAATGAGTATTGAAATCCACTGGTTTGCAGAGGTTGTATTCTTTGCCTTGACATCGTTGTTTTTAGATGCCATAACGGTTGCCATCCACTTCATCCAGTAGAAAAGTGTTGTTGCACTGCCGAAGCATACGAAAAGAACAAGAATTATATTTCCGCAGTCAATAAATGCCTTGAGTGCTGCCCATTTTGATACAAGCATACCGAATGGTGCAAGGAACATACCTGCAATACCGATAACAAGTGTCCATGCTAAGTATGGATGACGGCGTACAAGACCGTGCATTGTCTCAATATCTCTTGAACCGGTTGAATTTTCGATAGCACCGACTGTCTGGAACAGAAGTGACTTTGATACTGCGTGGAAGATGAGAAGGAATATACCTGCCCATACTGTTTCCTCAGCACCTACACCTGCACAGGCAGTGATAAGACCGAGGTTTGATATTGTTGAATAAGCAAGTACCTTTTTACCGTCGCTTACAGTGATTGCAAGCATTGACATAACAAGGAAGGTGAAGCCGCCTATAAGGCTTACCATTGTTCCTGCAAGTGTTCCTGCAAGAACAGGTGATAATCTGAGAAGTAGATATACACCTGCTTTTACCATTGTTGCACTGTGCAGCAGTGCAGATGATGGTGTTGGTGCAACCATTGCACCGAGCAGCCATTTTGAGAACGGCAGCTGTGCACTTTTTGTGATTGCTGCGAATGAAAGCAGAATAACAGGAATAAGAACGATTGTACCATCACAAAGGATAAGGCTCTGCATATCTGTTACGTTAAACTGCATACCTGCAACAACGATTGCAGCTGCAAAGCCGCAGCCGCCGAGAAGGTTCATCCATAAAGCTCTGAAGCAGTTGTGGATTGCTTCTCTTGTTCTTGTGTAGCCGATAAGCAGGAATGATACAACACTGGTGATTTCCCAGAAGAAATACATCCATACAAGGCTGTTTGAAAGTACAAGACCGAACATTGCACCAAGGAATACATAAAGCAGTGAGAAGAAATATCTTCTTCTATCTTTAAATTCTGTGTGGTGATTATGGTAATCTTTCATATATCCACACGCATAAACTGTTATGAGTGTACCTATAACTGCAACAATAAGCACCATAATAACAGTCAGCTGGTCAATATATATCTTGTTGACCTCTTGATGGGGAGCATTGCCCCCAAGCTCATACCAGAACATCAAAGCTGTTTGTGCAATTGAAAGTGCTGCAGTATAGTATTGCTTGTATTTGAAACTGAGTACTGTTACAAGCACCATTAAAAATGCCTCTATGCCAATCATAGCATAATCTGCAATTTCTGTTTGCGGGAAAAAGGCAAGGCTGCCGCCCCCGCCGGCGAAATATTTGACAGCAAAGGTTACTGCCATACCTATCACAGAAATACTGCTGACATAGGTAATGATTTGTCTGATTGTATCATTTTTGAAAATGCTCAAAAGCAGTGCACTCAAAAACGGAAAACCAATCAGCACAATGATTAAACTTTCCATTTAACCGTCCTCCTCTTATTATATATAATAT
>CAMWPJ010000023.1 GCA_947176035.1 uncultured Clostridia bacterium
CTACAGGAGGACTCGGCGGTGAGGTTGCAAAAGCTCTCGCTGCACAGGGCTGGTTTGTTTTTGCTGCGGGCAGAAGTGAAAAAGCTCTTGAGAACATTGAAAGCAACACCCCTTGCCATGCTCTTAAGCTCGACATCACAAATCAGGAAAGCATTGATGCTGCACTTGAAACAGTTAAGGAGACTACAGATCATCTTGACGCATTAATCAATTTCTCAGGTGTACAGAAAATGGCATCACTCATCGAAGGTGACGTTGAAATCGTTCAAAGTATGATTGATGTTAACCTTATGGGTATGGTAAGAATGAATAAAACCTTCTTCCCTCTCATTAAGGCTGTTAACGGCAGAATTATTAACTGCTCATCAGAATGCGGCTGGATGACTCCTCAGCCATTCAATGGTCCTTACACACTTTCAAAATACGCTGTTGAGGCTTATAACGAATCACTCAGACGTGAGCTCATGTTCCTTGATATTCCTGTCATTAAGGTTCAGCCGGGTTCATTCAAAACTGCTATGCACGGCAGTACAACAGCTTCGTTTGACAAGCTTATCGGTGAGACAAATTGGTACCGAGATGTACTTGAGACAATGAAGGTTATGATGCAGCTTGAGCTTAAAATGGCTAATGATCCTAAGCATCTCGTTGAGGCTGTACTTGAGGCAGTTAACACAGATAAGCCTAAGCAGAATTACAGAGTTAAGAATTCTCCGATTCTCGGAATGGTTGAACTTGTACCATCAAATCTTCTTGATAAGATGTACAAGGGAATACTCAAATCAAAGAAGGTCAGCAACATTATGGCAAAGATTTCTGAAAAAATCACTGACTAATTAGATACTTAACAAAGATTAAAGCACACTGTTTTGTCCGAAACAGTGTGCTTATTTTATTATATCAAAAATATCAATTAATTATTTTTAATAAATCCTGTCCATTTTCCGGCTGACAGGAAAGATGCTGCTGCAGTAAGCAATGCAGCTGCAATCCATACTATAATAACCGCATTCCACCCGGATTTCTGTGAAACAGCACCAAAGCCATAAGAGGATACTGCACAGCCGATATGCGCTGCTGAATTCAGTATTCCGCTGACACTTGACGTACGTGAGCAGGATGCAAAGTGAACGGGCACAAGCGAAATAATAAGATAATTAAGTGCATACATAATTGATGTTGTAAGTGCAAGCAAAACAACAATAACGTATACAGGCAAATTTTTGCTAAAAAGCATTAACAGTAATGGAACAAGTGCTGCTGCAGCAAATACACCTGCCGTTTTCATTTCATTTTCGCCAAGCTTTTTATAAACAGGCACAGCTGCATATGCACCAAATGCATTGAATATAGGCAACACAATTGTCAGGAATAATGAAAATGCTGGTGACACACCATAAAGCTCAGTTATCATAGTTGGCACCCAATTGGTTATTCCATCACGCATCATTCCATGCAAAAATGACGGTATCATTATTATGAAAAGTCCGCTTAATGCACCAAGTGCCCAAATGCTTGTTGTTTTTTTAGGATTTTCTCCATTTTCAATTGTTGCTGAAGAATTTACAGTCACTTTTACAAAATCTTTTTTACAATAAATCAAGGCTAAAACAACAAATAAAACTGCCAACAGAATTACTGCACCACCGCACATAAAAACATTTTTCCACGTTGAATACTTAACGATTACAGTTGAAGCAAGATAAGCCAAAATTGTACCTATCGGCAATGACAGCGAAATATTTAATATTGCTTTTTTCTGCAGGCTTTTATGTATAGTCTCTGAAAACACACGCAAAATCGGTGACCAAAGCATGGATTGGAAAAAGCCATTAGCAGCCCAAATAATTATCAAGGACAACAGATTGCCCGCACCTGCCATAGCAAAGCAGGATAAAGCACCTGCAATTGAACCAAAAATCATCATTGCAAAAGGATTAACTTTATCACCAATCAGTCCGCTTATAAGCTGTCCGACACCATAGCACACGAAAAAAGCCGTACCGATTAATCCGATTTCACCCTTGTCATAAATTCCCTCGCCAGCCATAGATGCAATACTAGCCGCATAGCAGGTACGCATAAAATAAGAAGATGCATAAATAAGCCAAAGGGCAAAAACAATTATTTTACTTTTTCTGATATCTTTAAGAATATAGCTTTTCATAAATTAAAACTCTCAATAGGTTTGGATATTGCCAGAAATGTAGTGCGATCCTCAATTTTTTGTGAACCGTGACGCGTTGAATGACCGCCATGGTCAGACGCAATTATCACAAGCCAATCCTCTTGTTCAAAATCAGGTCTGTTTTTAATTTCATTCATCAATATATAGGACAGCCTATCGAGATTGCATACACCTGAGATATATCGGTAATTATCGTCACCAAAGCCTGTACCATGACCATTATAATCCGGATTTTCATAAATACCGAATATAAAATCATCGTCACTTTTAATTCTTTCTATCAGATTATTATGAAGCTGGTCATCAGTCTCAAATTTAAAGTAATACTGCGGCAGATTATTTTTCTGCGCATTTTCAATTTCTTTTACATATGTATTATCAAAATGTATTGGCCATATTGCATTAAATGATGATTTATAACCCTTAAGTGCAAGCGATTTCATAGCAGTTGGGAAGGATTCATCAAGACTCCATTCAATCCCCTGCTTATACGCTTTCTTCATCCACTTACCGCAAAGAGCAGATGCCCAACCCTGTGCTGTGCTTGTCTCCTGAGGTGAAGTTTCCTCCCCCCCGACATAGCTCACATACAAGCCGCCTGAAGCTTTCAAGGCTGCAATTGCACTGAACGCATTTGTATCATTACAACCGCTGACTTTTGCATCCTCACTTTTAATCAGGTATTTCATCGCATCCCCGCGACAGCCATCCCAACCTATAAACAAGCATTTAGGTGTTTTTTCCGAACACTCAAAATGACTGAGAATTGCTTTACCTATAACGGTCTGCGGAATTCTCGTCTCATAAGTGTTATTGAATAACCCCTTTGCATTAATGGCAGATATGTATTTTCTATTGCCTTTATTAAACATTTTGCCCTCCGTTTTGTAACAAGTCATAGATAAATAAAGAATATATTTTCTCCTAAATTTCTGACAAAATTTCATATATCCAATTAAAAGCAGGTGCAGGTAATTTAGCTTTATAGAGTGCTCTGAAAAATGAATTTCTGTCATCGTGCAAATCTAAGCTTCTGTACATTATTTCTTTCTTCATATTTTCACCCTGAAGGCGTGACATTACATTGATAACTCGTTCTTTAAGACTTTCCTTTTCCAACGGCTTAACATCTTTAATTTCAATGCTGATTGCCTCATCGGAATAATCAAGCACTATTACATCCGTGTCAATATCCTTAAAGCAGATTTTATATTGTCTGTTTTTCGGGATAACAGATGTATCGCCCTTAACTTCAATAGTGAGCTTTGCAGTATTCGCAAGCTCATCATATGTGTTTTTAAAGATAGTTTCAGCGGTATGGCTGTCAAAATCTGTTTTACCGTCATCCTCATACATAACAAATTCATTATTACCCTTGAATACCCACACCTCTAAATTCTCAGGATTACCACAGAAGTTACCCTCATCAGCAGATAACGGAATAACTGCTCCTGCTTTAGCGAGAACAGGTATGGAATACAGTTCTCTGTTAAGTTTCAGCAGCTCTGAGCCACGGTATTTCTGAAGTGTGAAGATATCGGTATATTCACCATCGGGAATCCACGCAGCAACACTGCCCATATTGATGCTCTTATTCTGTGGTGAGGTAATGGGACACACCATCAGCTCGCTGCCGAACATATACTGATTCGGTACGTTATAAGCATTTTTATCATTTGGATAGGAATAATACATTGGTTCACAAAGAGGAATACCCTCCTTATGACATCTGTGATTCATAGAGAAAATATATGGTATCAGCTTATGCCTGAAATTAAGCCATTGCTTTGCACTTTGGTATACATCCTGTCTGTATTTCCAGGGCTCCTTGCCAAGCAGCTGCAAAGCAGTTGAATGAAGTCTTAAAATTGGGGAAAATGTACCGAACTGGATCCACCTTAAATACAAATCATCATCACGCGAACCCATATGGTGTCCACCAATATCATGGCTCCACCAGCCATATGCCGCATTTGCGGCTGTAGCAGTAAAATAGGGCTGAAAATCAAGCACCTTCCAGCTTATTGCAGTATCACCTGAAAAGCCCAGCGGATACCTGTGTGAGCCTGCACCTCCATAGCGTGAAAGTATAAGCGGAATATCACCATTTTCGGCATTATCAAGATAATGATAATGGTTGAGAGCAACAAGCGGGTCAAGCCCTTTTACCTCTGACTGCTTACCCTGCTGCCAGTCAATCCACCAGAAATCAACACCATCCTTTTCATACGGTTTATGGAGAATATCAAAATATGAATTCCAGAACGCATCACTGCCACATTTGAATTTTACCTGCTTTTTACTTGACGGATCAATTCCGTTCGCTCTCGCCATAGGCTCATACATATCTTCATAATGCCTTACACCATCAGCAGGATGCAGATTAAGCGTAATGTGCAGATTTTTTTCCTTTAATTTCTTTAAAAATTCCTTGTAATCAGGGAACAGATTAGTATCCCATGAATACCCTGTCCATCCGCTTATTTTTTCACCAAACTGCTTTTTGATATCAACCCAATGCCAATCCATATCAACGGTTGCAACTGTCAGCGGAATCTGCTCTTTTTCAAATCTGTTCATCAAATCAAGATATTCCTGCTGGGTATATGCATGGTAACGGCTCCACCAAACACCAAGAGCAAAACGAGGAACCAATGGTGTAGGAGAGCTGATTGCATAAAAGGCTTTCATAGTCTCTCTGTAATTTTTACCATAAGCAAAAATATAATAATCTTTTGATGCCTTACTCCTCGGCACAAGAAAACCTTTTTCATCAAGCAAAACACTTTTGCTGTCATCAAAAAGATACAGACCGTTTTCAGTGATAAAACCATCCTCAAGCGGTATTTTACCAAAGGTATTATCAAGAGTACGATAAGTACCCTTTAAATTCTTCTGCTGTGAAAAAAGTTCAGTTTTATTATTATCTTTGAAATAAACGCTGTGTGGCTTTTTGTTTTTAAGTATAAGGATTATATCGTTAGTCTCAACAGTAATTTCTTTACCATTTTTACTGACCTGCATATTACCGGCAGGAAACTTACGATTCCAAACTGCATAGCTTGCAAGGTCGGTAAATGCACCCTTTTCTACTCTTATCAATCTTGAGGTAAGATATGTAATTCTTAAATCACCGTCAATATAAACCTGCGAACGATCTGCTTTTGCATTTGTCTGAACTACTAAAGCCGGTTTGAGCATAATTTTAACTCCTTAAATTTATTCGCACGAGATAAAAATATCATGTGCATTATTGTTTAGCATTACCTGTGGCCGCTGTGTGCGCAAATAGGCACGGCACAACAAAGAGGTTATTAGGGGGAATTGGCATATGCCTTCCCCTTGATTCGTTTTCTTATACGCAATAAAGAGTAATCAGAGCCGTGGTTTAAATTAGATTATTAGGGTATATTATATCCTAACACGAAACTATAATTCTACATCCTTCGCAACTTTACCATGGTGAACGGCATTGCCGATATTGATTGGTGAAAAGTAAACCTTAATACGCTTCCACTTTGTTTTCAGAATATTATTATCAAACTTGACATTGCAAAGACTGCTTACCTTAATACTTTCAGCAAGCTCTCTGAGACTCATTGTATCATCAGCTGAAATTGTAATTTCCTTTTTCTCATTAGGAAGAATATCAAAATAATTATCACTGAACGGCAATATAGATTTACTGCTTTCAGCTTTAACAAGTCTTGCAAAATAATTTGTTTTGATAGTAAGTCTCAGTTGATTTTCCTCAATAGTAATTTTTGTTTTCAGCCTTGCTTTTGGCAGATAAAGATTTTTTTCTTTATCAAGCAAAACAACCTTTTGATTTATCAGCTCACCATTCTGATAAAGCCTTGCACAAATGCCTGTGCGGTTGGTTTTATATACTCTTTTGATTTCATTAACATCAAGCTCAAAGGCCAAACAATTCTCAACAGCATTTATCTCAATATCAGTTTTATATTTTTCAAGTGCACCATTTTCAAAATCAAATATCTGATATTCAGCCTCAACACACTGATTTGTATTAAGGTCATTGAGTACAAATATTTTTATATATTCATCGGTATCCTCAATTGAAACTGAAAGCGGTGCATTAAAGTGCCTTGCACCATACTGCAATGCCTTGTAGTTGCCGTAATAGTCAATGCTTGACCAAGAGCACACACCCCAGCAGTCATTGAACTGCCAATACATTGAGCCGTTGCATCTGCCTTTATTTCTGCGCCAATGCTCGGTAGCATCTGCAATACATTCATTTTGCGTTACCTGTGAAAGATAAACATAATCCTCAAATTTCTTCGGCAGATTAAAACGTGATGCAATATAGTAAACCATTTTATCATTACCGCTCGCACATTTCTGATGTGATTTGAAAACATCGCTGTCAAGCGCATAATCCTCAGGCTTTGCAAACTGTTCAATTGCTTTCATATCAGGCAAGCTTTCAAAACCGAACTCACTGCAAAAACGTGTCATACGCTTACGGTAATAGGTCATTGGCTTTAAGCCGTGCCATACGCCCCAGAGATGCGTGTCTCCTACATTATCAGAATACACACCCTTATTGTGTGAAATACCTATTGGCGAGCCTTGTGTATATGGTGTTTGAATATCATATTTTCTGATTTCAGGCTCAAGAATGTTATAGAAAAACTTCTCCGTCCAATCCACATATTTAGTCATATGTGCCCATGCCATGTGCATATCTTCGATTTCGTTATTGCCATTCCATACAGCCAATGATGGGTGATGGCAAAGTCTTTTAACGTTATACTCGACCTCTTTTTTTACATTATTCAAAAAGTCACTATCAAAGAAAGGATAAGCCTGACATGCAAACTGGAAATCCTGCCATACTAAGATACCACGTTCATCACAGGCATTAAAAAATTCATCACTTTCATAATATCCGCCGCCCCAGATGCGAATCATATTCATATTTGCAAACTGAACAGCGTCAAGAAAATAATTCAGTTTTTCATTATCAAATCGTGTAATAAAGCTATCCGGCGGGATATAGTTTGAGCCTTTTATAAAAAGCGGTACACCATTTAATTTGAACTGGAAATTCTGACCGTATTCATCACGCTCACGATTAAGTTCTATTGTTCTGATACCGATTTTCTTTTCAGCTTCATCAACAGCCTTTTTATTATGATAAAGCACAGCTTTAACAGTATATAATGGCTGGTTTTCCTTGTCTGAAAGCTCCTTAGTCCACCACAGATCAGGATTTTCAACAACAAATTCTGCTGAATTACCCGCCTGCTTGAACACATCACCATTCGGACAGGTAAGAATCATTTCACAGGTACAGTTATCATAATCGGTAATATCTGCGCTTGCTTTGATAATAGCTGTATTATCGTCCAGCTTCTGTTCAGCCTTAAGATAATCAATTCTGCCGCCGTCAACAAATTCAAGCTCAATATCCTTGGTAATACCACTGCACGGCAGCACTGGACCCCAATCCCATCCAAAATGGCACTGCGGCTTACGGAGATGAACAATACCGTTCTGTCCATTTGAATTCATAGGTGAAGGGCACTGCTTATATTTGTCCTTAACATAATTTACAGGTGAATAAAAAACAATACGGATTTCGTTTTCTCCTGCTTTGATAAAATCCTTAACTGAATAACTGTAGCCGACAAAGCAATTATCGCCTTTGAAAAGAAGTCTGCCATTGATGAACACTTCACATATGGTATCCAGCATTTTACAATTTAAAAGAATGTCATCGAATTTCAAATCATTCTCAGAAATCTCAAAGCTCCTTTTATATTCAAAATCCTTTTCACCAACCCATTTCACATCATTTTCATTAAGTCCTATGTACGGATCGGCAATATCATTATTATTCATTAAATCAAGGAAATTACAGCCGGGAACTGCCGCATTTTTCCAATCGATTTTATCGGTCTGTTTAAACAGCCATGTTCCGTTAAGTGTTTTTTTCATAGTATACCTCTTGCTAACTTAAAGATTTAAAATATTATACTTTAATTTATACAGTTATTCAATCACTGTTCTAATCAAAATAAATAATCAGGCATTTGCCCACACATCGCTGTCATATGACGGAATATTAACTATAGGTCCAAAATAAACCACCTCAAGCTTATATACCTCTTTATCGGCAGAAATATTACCACCTAAGTTTTCCTCAGCATATACTACAATTGATGCAAAACGGTCATAGGCAAATTCCATTGTTGCATATTTAGAATTTTCAAAAACAGATGCTGTGCCAAACTCTGTCTTATATCTCTCAAGATATTCGGATGTAACTGTAAATGAAAACTTTACAACCTTACCCTTATGCTCCATAAGGTCGTTATCAATATCAAAAATCATATCGTCTACACCCAGATACTCGAATTCACTGAGCATTGTATTTAGCGAAAATTTGCTATTAAAATCAGCAGACGCAATATATGCCTGTGGCGTAATTTCGGTTTTTCTGTAATTTACTGCACTGCCTGACTCGTCATAATTATTTTCAAAAAGAAAGCTTTTAACATCATTGCTGCCATTTGATTTACCGCACAATGCTTTATAAGATGCTTTTTTGTTATATTCTTCATACACATCAATTTTCATATTCGCGAATTCACCGTTTTCATCACGAATAGGCTCGTATTTTTTATCAATTTCAGTAAACACATTGCAGGTACGCCACGAAGTATGGTTAGAGGTGTTCACAGTCTCTTTCCAATAATACAATTCCTCGCTGAGTGAATTCTCAAATGCTTTTGGATACATCACCTTTAGCTCATCAACAGAATAAGAATTAAGTGAGCAGCCACTAAGAGCAGTAATAAGCAATAATGAGCATATAACACTTATAATTTTCACAATACTTTTTTTATTCATCACTTATTTCTCCTTCCTGCAAAAGATTTTTTCTGTAAGGCCTTTTTGCGTTCTTCTTCATCTTCTCTGAGTCGTATAATTTCACAAGCCTCATCATAATGACTCTCTGCCCACTCCATTACCTTATCCCTGTTTTCATAGCTGTGAACGAGCTTTTGCGCAGCAGCATAAGGAGCAATCGTTTTGTAATAAAGATCAAATTCACCCTCGACAGCCTTTATTCTCGCATTTTTAATTTTATTTTCAGCTCTTGTATTATCAGGCATTTCATATGCTGCCTTAAGCTTTTCTTCATCAGGCTTTGCAATACCATTTGGGTAATTCTTTTTTATCAGCCTGCCTGTTTTAACAATAGCCTTTGCCTGAACAATATAATATTTTCTGAGAATACGTTCATCCTTATTACTCTTAGGCATTTTACGTGCATGTGCAATAATTGATTCATCAATATCTGCCAATGCTGTTACATCATTTGCAATAAGCTTTCTTGCACTGTCAACCTTATGCTGCCACACAGGAGTATCAAATTTATTGTACTCTTCCATAAATATGCCAACCTCTGCCTGATCAGCAGCAAAGCTTTTTGCATTTAAGTATTCCTTTTTAGCAATTTGTTTTGGTTCACCCTTTAAACCCTTGATATCTGCCTTCAATTTTCTCAAATCAGGTACAGGGGAATTGTTAAGCTCAAGTCCGCCTCTTACAGCCTCAACACCATTTTTTATGATATCTGCATTGAAGTCACCGGACTCGAAATCGTCGAACAGTGCTCTGTATCTGAGCACACGAATAATATTCTGATGCTTTTCTTTTGACATACTGTAAAAGCAAAACGGAATAAGATTCAAAACCGCACCTACTATTGCAAGAATACACAAAACAAGAAACAGTGAATTTCTCACATGAGGATCGTAAAGAATATCATAGTTAGTTGTAAGACCAAAGCACTCATATACATACGGAATTACATAGCCGCTCAAAAGACTGATCGGCATTGTTATCATACCTGCAAGGCCGAATACAAAATCCATTCTGTAGCCGCAGATATACTGCTGATAATCCTTAACCTCTGAGTGCATTACTGTATTATAAACAAGACTGAGTGCATTCACCAAACCGTTAAGATACATAATTATAAACATTATGACAGGTGATTTGAAAGTGAAAATAAGAATAAAACAAAATACAACATTAAGCAGATTGTGATAAACAAGCAGTTTTTTATTACCAAGCTTTTTAAGCAAAAATGGTGTGATTGCCATTGCTATTCCACTCGCAGTGCCCATTACGGTATTCAGCAGACCATATGCAGTCATATCCTGCACACTGTAAATATATATCCAGCTGAAAAATACACCTGTTGCTCCCTCAAGGAATCCAATAAGGCTTGCAATCTGTCTAATCCACCAATGCTTATTTTTAAGAATCATAAATGCACCCTCAATAATTCCAACCTTTTGAACATAGGTTGATGAGGCAACAACTCTTTCCTTACAGCCAATAGCAGTAAAGAAATTAAGTCCTAAACCAAGAAGCGAAATCGGAGCAAGTACATAGCGGTATGTATTGATATTAGTATAACCGCCTGTCAGATTTGACAAAATCGGAATAAACAAGCCTGTAAGAGTAGGTGCAAAGCTATAAATAATGGAATTGATTGATATGACCTTTGCACGTTCCTCACTATTAGGCGTTATGACGGTCTGCAGTTCAGAATAAGTATCGGTAAACAATGGCTGCACCATACTTATAGTTATAGCAAAAGCAAATACACTTATCAATTTTTCATTATATGACATTGTCTGGAACGGGAGAAAAACAAATACCACAGCAAGCACCGCCACAGGTATTCCTGCAAAGGCAATATACGGTCTGAAACGTCCCCACTTTGTACGCGTATTATCAACAATATGTGCTCTGACAAAAAAGAACAGAACATTTAAAATTGTTTGAAATGTAAGCATATACTGCAAATGCAAAGGTCTGATACCGATTGTAGAACCAAGCAGTGTATTGCCTGCGCTGAGCCCCATTTGCCATACGAGCTGCATTGTCAACTGATTACCCATACCGCCAAGTGCAAGGTTAATAAGCTCTTTATAAGATACAAAATTCCCTTGCGCAGGACGCTTCCAATGTGTCGTTATATCCTTACATACACTGCTGACAAGATTTTTTACGTTTATCATTAATACTCCCCCTCAAAGCTTAATGTTACTGTGTACGATTATTTTACTGCATAATTCAGATAATCATCTGTAATATCAATCGGTTTGTTTACTGCCAACCATGTTGTTCTTTCAAAAACACTCTGTCCGCCATGGCTAAACTTTGTTCCGCCATGGTCGGTTGAAATAACAATAAGCCAATCCTCTTCTGCATAAGAGTCACGCTGTTCAATCGTTTTTACAATATCATAACCGTAAGCATCATCGTCCCTACAGCCCTGCACATATTCGGGATTCTGATTTCCAAAGCCTGTTCCATGACCTGCATGATCTGCATATTCAAGTGTAAAGAATATAACATCCGGATCTTCGGCAGCAGTTTTAACTGATCCGCTCGGCTTTGAAACATATTTTAGTATTTGATAATAAGTAGCTGTATCATCAATTTGGTGGGTATATTCAACTGCCAAGCCATCTTTTATTGACTGTGCAATATCCGGTCGATAGCTAAGCTCGGTATGCTCACGCCATGAAGTAGTGAAAGAAGCAGTATAGCCTTGCTTAGCAATAGATGTAAGAAATGTATCAATCTCAGTTTTTTTCATTTGACTGTTATCTGTGATACCATTGTATTCACCCCAACCGCCTGTAAGCATAGCCATCCAGCTTGGTGCAGTTGAAGTCGCCTGCTCGTTAACACCTGCTATTCCGCCTGAAAATGTATGATAAAGACCGCCCTGATTTTTAACATACATAATTGCACTTTCCTCATTATTCTGTATATTCTCAAGACCATCGGCTCTAAATCCATCATAACCTATAAATATAGCCTTTTTAACCTTTTTTCCTTCAGGCAGCGGAGAATTGAAATGATCTGTAATAAGCTTATGTATAACAGTCTGAGGCATAGCAGTATCAATACCATTGTTAAAAATATTCATACTGTCAATTTCCTGCTCATAGGTTTTGCTGTCTTTTATTTCCTTACTGGCTGACGATGAGCACGAAACAAATCCAAATGAGCAAATAATAATTATAGCAGCCGTAATTAAAGCAATTCTCTTTTTCATAAAATCCACCCCTAATTGTTTAAAATTTTATTTAACACTTATATCGTATATACAGCCTTTGACTGAATTTGTTTTTGAGCCGATTCTTGCAGTCGGTATGCTAAAGGAAGTATTTTTGATATTTCCATTGCGAACAGTTCCATTAAACGAAAAACTGCCAATTGCTTTTTTCCTGATAAACGGACCGACCTTCAGCGTTGTACGAAGCGACTTGGTATCAATTAAAATGGTAAGCTTTTTATTCGGAACAAGTGCATAGTCAAATTCATATTCATAGCCCTGAGCCGTAAATCCAAGCTTTAAATTACCGGTAATTCTTATATCGTATGTACCATATGGTGCATCAGACTCCAGAAGAATCTGTCCCGGTTTAACCTCATCAAGCTTCAGGGTAATTTCAAGTTTTGAACCTGTTACAAGACTTTGGCAGCCTGTTTCAACAAAGCTTGAACCGCCATTCAATTTAATATTGCTCATAGGATTCAAAATCTCAACTGTATGCTTTACTCCATTATTAATGCTAAGCTGAGCTTTATCAACATCCTTAACTGAATGCTTATCAGTACACGACCCCCATGTTTTCTCCGCCAAAACAGCAGCACTGTCATAAAAGCGGTCATAAAGATCCTGTTCGTTAATGCCCTTACAGCGTTTATCGATATTATCCTGCCAGATTGCAAAGCATCCACCAAGCATCTGCTTGTTTCCTGCAGGCAATTTATAATACTTTTTGCTGTTCTTCTGAAAAACTCTGTTTGGTTCAAAATTTTTCATAGCATTATATTTATTAACATAATCCATATACGGAGCACGGATTTTTGTTCCGTTAGGCACAACATAGAACTTATGATCTGTATTGATAAGATTGTATCCCATATCATACATTTCTTTACCATCCGCCCATGCTTCACTCCACAAATTCATCTGAACGCCGTCTATCGCTTCTTTAACAATCGGTGTTTCAGGATTATCCTTAATCCAGCTAAGGCTGCCCCACAAACGAACAGTATTTGTCTTTTTCAAATAGGGAATAATTTCATTTAAAAACTCACGATAAGCACCATAATCTGTCAAGAATTCATCAGCGCCGATATGAACTGTTGTCCCCTTAGGGAACACCGGTTCATCTCCCTTTGTGTATTCATCAAAAATACTTTTAATAAAACCGACCGCTTTGGGATCAGCAACATTGATATGATCTGTAAGCGGACGTTTTTTCATCAGCGGTGACACCTCACCCATTACAGCATATTCAGGGAATGCTTTTGTAAAGGCAAGGGCATGAGCAGGCATATCAATTTCAGGAATAATGCGAACACCCTTATTCACTGAATTTTTCATAAAGCTGTTGAATTCAGCCTTCGAATAGCTGTAATCCTTTGACGTTGGTGTCTCGCCTTTTTCATTTTTCAGTGAGCTCTCTAGTCGGAACGCACTATAGGCATCGAAGGTGCTTTCGTCACCGTTTTGTGCATAATCCTCAAGCCATATATAGTTATCACTAAGATGAATCTGAAAATCATTCATCTTATACCACGCCATACTGTCAACAATTCTTTCAAGCATAGAAATCGAAACGGGACGTCTGCCGACATCAAGCATAACACCTCTTACACTGTATCTGGGATAATCTCGCATGATTCCGTGAGGGAAACCACCCTGCACCATAAGCTGGCAAATTGTTTTACCTGCCCAGATTGCACCTGTTACAGACGGTGCTTTAACGCTTATGCTATTTCCCGCACAATCAATTTCATAGCCCTCATTACCAAGATAGGCAAGGCTTTCATCAATCGAAAAGTGAACAGTACCATTTGGTGTTTTAGGTATTCTTTTGCCTGTTACTTTAAGAAAATCATTTGCAAATAACTCTGCTGCCCCTTTCAGTTTTTCGTCATATGAATAGGAGCTGATGTCACTTAATGCTCCTCCTGTCGGATGCCACTGTGCAGGCTCCGGAATAACATTTGGCTTTTTCACAACAGCACCATAAGTACCCTTTATCGACAAAACACAATCCTTTTCGATTACAGTATCCCCTTTTCTGCATCTGAAGGAAAGCGTTGCAGCTGTATCATTAAGCGGAATATGTACTTTCAAATCATCATCAACAAGCTGGGTAAAATCAGCACCGATAAATTCGACATTCCAATCATCAGCAGCAGTAAATTTTACGCAATCGCCTACTATGTCCAGTTTAATTTGCTGTGAATTATTTTTTTTCATAAATATTACCTCATCTGTGAAATTACAATAAATCTAATTTAATTATATATTAAAATATAATTTTAATAAATTCAAAATACAGTACTAATAATACACAAATCGGAAATAAAAACAATATTTTATATATTGCTAACAAAAAAAACAGACCACCAATAGGAAGTCTGTTGAAAAAATGTATTAAACTTATGATATCTGTTTTAATCCAGCACCTGATAATATGACGAAAACTGATTCAGCTTTTCTTCAAACTTATCTTTCGCATGCTCCTTTGGCACCTCAATCGGATAATTTCCTGTAAAACAGCCGTTGCAAAAGCCGCAATCTGATTTTTCAGCAAGCTTATTCGTAGCATCAACAGAAAGATAACCAAGACTGTCAACCCCGATTTCGTCTGCAATATCCTGAACACTGTCAAATTTGCAGGCAATCAGATTTTCCTGCGAATCAACATCAGTTCCAAAAAAGCAGGGGTATTTAAACGGCGGAGATGACACACGCATATGCACCTCTTTTGCACCTGCTTCACGAAGAAGACGAACAATTCTTGCACAGGTTGTTCCGCGAACAATGGAATCATCAATCATAATAACTCTTTTGCCGTTTATATTTTCCTTAACAACATTCAGCTTAATACGCACAGCATCCTCACGCTGATTCTGTGATGGCTGAATAAAACTCCTGCCAATATATCTGTTCTTAATAAATCCAATACCATAAGGTATGCCGCTTTCATATGCATAGCCAAGTGCCGCATCAAGTCCCGAATCAGGCACACCGATGACAATATCAGCTTCAACAGGATGCTCTTTTGCAAGATAAGCACCTGCCTTCATTCTTGCATGCTCAACTGAAGAGCCTTCAATTACAGAATCAGGACGTGCAAAATAAATATATTCAAACACACATATATTGCCCTTTTTTCCGCAATGCGTTTCAATAGATTTCACACCATCAATACTGATAACAACAATCTCACCCGGCTTAATATCTCTGATAAACTCCGCTCCGATAGTATCAAGCGCACAGGATTCCGATGCAACAATATATGCTCCGTCATCTGTTTTACCAAGGCAAAGCGGTCTGAAGCCGTTAGGATCACGAAAAGCAATCAGCTTGGTTGCTGTCATAACAACACACGAATATGCACCTCTGAGAGTGTACATAACCTTTTCAACAGCTTCCTCTGTGCTTCTGCTTGTAAGACGCTGCGATACAATTGAATATGCGATAGATTCTGTATCAGATGTACCGTGGAATATGGCACCTCTTAACTCGAAATACTTTCTCAAATCAGGTGCATTAACAAGGTTTCCGTTATGAGCAACAGCAAGATTGCCCTTGATATGACGAATAACAAGAGGCTGAATATTGTTGGCATTTTTTCCGCCTGTTGTTGAATAACGAACGTGACCGACTGCCATATTCCCCATTCCGAGATACTCCATATGTGACTTTGAAAAAACATCAGGAACTAATCCATCACCCCTGCGATGACGAAAAATGCCATCATCATTTACTGCTATACCACAGCTTTCCTGTCCTCTGTGCTGAAGTGCATAAAGCGCAAGATAAGCCGATTGTGCAACATAGGTTGTTTTGTTTTCAAAAATACCGAATACTCCGCATTCCTCATGTAAATTATTAAACATAGCGCTACCTCGAAATAAAATTAATTTGGTGTGTATAAATTTGCGTATGGACGCGAGGTAGCCGGCACTAATTTTTTAAATTTTTTTGACATAATCTTATTATAATCAGCACCAAAATATTTGCAGTATCTTTTCACATACTGCTCAAGCTCTTTGACATCCTCAGCATCAAGATTTGTAACTTTAATGTTTGGGCTTAGATTTTCTTTAGGGAAATTACCTCTTACAAAAATCTTGCCGCCATGCATACCCGATGCACAGTGGGTTCCGAAAAGCTTTTCACCTCTTTTTAAATCAAGACCCAGCAGCACGATTGTGCCGCCCGCCATATATTCACCAAGAAATGAACCTGCATTTTTGCCGATTACAAGTACCGGACGCATTTCACGGAATTCCTTCATATGAATACCGCCGCGGCAGGCAACATTATCTTTAATATAAATCTGACCGTCACGCATACCGTATCCCATTGCATCACCCGAATGACCATGAACAACAATCTCACCGCCATTCATCGTGTTGCCGACTGCATCCTGACAATTGCCGTAAACAACAACCTTACCGCCGTTAAGATAGCAAGCCATATCATTACCGGGCGTGCCATGAACCTCGATAGTTTTACCTTCATCAAGTGCACAGCCGATATAACGCTGACCGTTAACATTATTAACAGTGACCTTGTTTTTTGATTCAAGCTCGGCTTTAATTAAATCGTTTACCTGTTCATAGCGTGTCAAGCCCGCTTCAATAACCATATCTTAACCCCTCCTATTCACCTGCATGCTTGATTCCGAGTATTTCAAGTTCCTTATCACTTAACCCAATACCCCTTAGCATTAATCTGTTACCTCTCAATGAGTCGATAGAGTTAATACCCATACCACCCATAATCTCTTTAATTTCATGATTCCAAGCATTAATGAGATTGATCACTCTTTTATGTGCAATTTCCGGATTCAGACGTTTTGTAAGCTCAGGACGCTGAGTGGCAATACCCCAATTACATTTGCCGGTGTTACAGGTCTGGCACATATGACATCCCATAGCAATTAAAGGAGCTGATGCAATATAACAGGCATCCGCACCAAGTGCAATGGCCTTAACAATATCAGACGAGCAGCGGAACGAACCTGCTGCAATAAGAGATACAGTTGAACGAATACCCTCATCACGGAGTCTCTGATCAGCAGCAGCAAGTGCAAGTTCAATCGGAATACCGACATTATCACGGATTCTGGTAGGTGCAGCACCTGTTCCTCCTCTAAAGCCGTCAATAACTACAATATCAGCACCAGCACGTGCAACACCTGATGCAATAGCAGCAATATTATGTACTGCGGCGATTTTTACAGATACAGGCTTCTTGCCGTCAGTAGCCTGCTTGAGTGACCATATAAGCTGGCGTAAATCCTCGATAGAATAAATATCGTGATGAGGTGCAGGAGAAATAGCATCTGAGCCCTCAGGAATCATACGTGCATTTGATACCTCTACATTAACCTTTTCACCGGGGAGATGACCGCCGATACCCGGCTTTGCACCCTGACCGATTTTGATTTCAACAAATTTTGAATGATTAAGATAATCCTTATGAACGCCAAATCTACCTGAAGCAACCTGAACAACAGCACAGTCACAATAATCCTGCAAATCAGGATGCAGACCACCCTCACCTGTATTAAACAGCGTACCGATTTCCTTAGCAGCCATAGCAAGTGATTTCTGCGCATTAAGTGAAATAGAGCCAAAACTCATTGCAGAAAACAGTATCGGTGTTTCTATCATAACCTGAGGCGGCATTTTAGTAATTGACTTACCCTTCTTTTCAACCTCAAGCTTTTCAGGCTTTCTTCCGAGTATAGTGCGGATTTCCATAGGCTCACGAAGAGGATCAATTGATGGGTTTGTAACCTGTGATGCGTTAAGCAAAATCTTATCCCAATAAATCGGATAAGGCTTTGGATTACCCATAGCTGAAAGCAATACCGAGCCCGTTTCTGCCTGACGGCAGATTTCCTGCTGATACTGCGGTGTCCAGTTTGCATTGTCACGATAATCGCAAACGTATTTTTCAATACGCAGTGCACCTTTAGGACAAAGGTCTACACAACGATGACAGGCAACACATTCATCAGAATTGCAAAGAACAGTCTTGCCGTCCTCATCAAAATAGTGACATTCGTTAGAACACTGGTGAACACAAACACCACAATCAACACAACGTTCTCTGTCACGGATAACAGTAAATCTGCGTGGAATATAATGAATCATCAGTCATCAACCTCCTCATCGTCAATTTCAAGAGGAATAAATACAGGCTCTGCACCTGATACAGACCATACCTTTTCAGGGTCGGGACATATAATCCTTATAGCTGATTCCTCCGATGCAAAATATGCTCTGTTGCCCTTTGTGGCAGCGGTCAGGGATCTGAGTTTAAGTCTGTCATTAATTGCAAGCAGACCCTTGTTTGAGCCGAGTATAACAGAGAACGGACCATTGACAAGTGCTCCGTTATAAATAGAGCGAAGGTTGGTGAAATATTCTTTTTTATCGTCATCCATTCTGTCAATCTCATCCCATTCAGGTGCTGTTAAAACATCCGCAGCAACCTCAATCGGCAGATTGTGATGGCGAAGCAAATGATCGAATAAATATGTAATAACCTCGGTATCTGTCTGCATTGTACAAATATATCCAAACTGTTCAATATATCTGCGGTTTGCATCATAGGACGAAATCTCGCCATTATGAACAATTGACCAGTCAAGAATATTGAACGGATGTGCACCGCCCCACCAGCCGGGTGTATTTGTTGGAAAACGACCGTGAGCCGTCCAGATATAGGCCTCATACTGATCAAGCATATAAAACTCACCTACATCTTCGGGATATCCAACGGCCTTAAAGCAGCCCATATTCTTACCGCTTGAGAAGATATAAGCACCCTCAATGTCAGTATTAACTCTTGTAACACATTGCGCAACATACTCCTGCTCATCAAGACGGGCGGCCTTCATGCGAACTCTGTTCGCCTTGCCGAAATATCGCCAGATATCCGGACCCCTTTCAATACTCGGTACCTGCTTGGTCGGTATTCTCTCAGCAACATCAATATTAAAATGCCTGAACAGGAAATCCTCACATTGCTTTCGTGCATCATTATTTTCAAAAAAAACATGAATAGCATATTCATCCTTATGCTCGGGATAAATTCCATAAGCAGCAAAGCCGCCGCCAAGACCATTCGAACGATCATGCATAAGTGCAATGGATTTTATAATCTCAGAGCCGTTAATACGCTTGCCTTTTCTGTCGATAATTGCAGCAATGGCACAGCCTGACGGAATTCTGATTTCTCCTTCTCTCAGCATATTCATCACTCCTTAAGTCAATCTTACATTCATCTCAAATGTCAATTAAATTTTACACCATATATATATTCACAGTCAATTAGGCTGAGCATAGAAAATACGTCCTCATTTTTCAAATTTTATGTATAAATTCACACAATAATTTATAAAAACGGTATATTTATACGTATTTTTATGAATACTACTGTATATTTATAAATACAAAAACTCTGCCGTATTCACACGTCAGAGTCTTTTTTTCAGTAATTATTACACATCATCCTCACCCTGTAAAGCATCATAACCATGCTCACCTGTGCGAACCTTAACAACATCTTCAACATCATAAATAAAGATTTTACCATCGCCGATATTACCTGTATAGAGTACCTTACGAGCCGTTTCAACAACTGCATTTACGGGCACTTCCGAAATCACCATCTCAAGCTTCATCTTAGGATTGAGATTCATTTCCTCAATTTCAACACCACGGTATTTTCTGATATGACCCTTCTGCGTGCCGCAGCCCATTACATTTGTAACAGTCATACCGGTTACACCAATCAAGTTCATGGATTCCTTGATTTCTTCAAACTTTGCAGGATTGAATATCATAACAACCTTGGTAAGCTTAGCATCTGTCTTTGTTGTGTAAGTTTCAACAGGTACAGCCTTCTCAACAGATGCCGCAGGAGCACTTACAGCAACAGGAGCAGATGCAAGCACTTCACCGCCTACAGGCATAAAATCTGCATATGCTGACGGGAGATTGTGTTCTGTTGAATCAAGGCCCGCAATTTCCTCCTCAGCAGATACTCTGAGACCGATAGTCTTGTTAATTGCAAGGAATACAAAAGTCATTGTTACAGCAGTCCATGCGGCCACACAAACAAAGCCTAAGGTTTGAATACCAAGCTGCTTAAATCCGCCGCCGTAGAATAAGCCTTTGCCGACATCATCTGCACCCGTTGAAAACAGACCGACTGCAAACGTACCCCAGATACCATTAACCATATGAACAGCTACGGCACCTACGGGATCATCAATATGTAATTTCTTATCAATAAATTCTACAGCAATTACCACAAGAACACCTGATACAGCACCAATGATGATTGAACCAAGTGCATCTGTGCAGTCACAGGATGCCGTGATAGCAACAAGACCTGCAAGTGATGCGTTAAGCGACATGGAAACATCAGGCTTGCCATCCTTAATCCAAGTAAAAATTATAGCCACCACCGTTGCGATTGACGGAGCAAGCGTTGTTGTTACAAAAATTGAAGCAAGTGAATCAACACTTGTTGCGGCAGCACCGTTGAAACCATACCAGCCAAACCAAAGAATAAATACACCAAGAGCACCGATTGTCAGGTTATGACCGGGAATAGCCTTAGCTGTTTTCCTGCCCGTTTTTTTGTCAACCTTATACTTGCCGATACGCGGACCAAGTATGGCAGCACCGATAAATGCAGCAATACCACCAACCATATGAATTGCGGTTGAGCCTGCGAAATCGTGAAAACCGCGTGTAACAAGCCAGCCATTTGGATTCCATATCCAGCCCGCTTCAATCGGATAAACAACTGCCGAAATCAAACCGGAATATATACAGTAGGAAATGAACTTTGTACGCTCAGCCATTGCACCCGATACAATTGTTGCGGCAGTTGCACAGAATACAAGGTTAAACACAAAGTTTGACCAATCAAAGTTAGCATAGTCAGTAAATACGCCGAGAGTAGGCATACCGACTAAACCGCCCAGACACTCCTCACCCATCATCAGACCAAAGCCCAACAATATAAACATTACGGCACCGATACAAAAATCCATAAGGTTTTTCATAATGATGTTGCCCGCATTTTTCGCTCTGGTGAAACCGCTTTCAACCATTGCAAAGCCGCATTGCATAAAAAATACAAGTGCCGCACCGATTAAAAACCATATGCCGAAAACCTCACCATTCACTGTCTCTAAAATAGCCTCCATAATTATTCCTCCTATTCTTGCTATATACAGAGATTTATTTATTCTTTTTATCAAAACAAGCCGCAATCATATTTTAATAAAAAGAAAAAGAGCGTATTTCGCCATTATACACGGCAAAATACACTCCATTGTGCAAATTGATAAGAAAATATTATACATCTCAGATATTCATTTCAAAATACCAACAATATATACAAAAAAGGGGTGCTCCGACTAATCGGAACACCCTTGCTCTTAACACATATCATTATAAATACCATTTACGGCAAATGTCAATACTTTTTCGAAAATTTTGTAAAAATTATTTTTGAACATATTACAGATTGATAAAAGCACCCTTTTGTGATAATATTTTTATATGGACTGCAAAAAGCAAAGGAGTGAGATTATGAACATAGCAATCTGCGATGACGATTTGCTGCAGCTTGAATACATCTGCTCGCTTGTAAAAAAGTGGAGCAACAGAACAAACGAACAAAACAAAATCTCGCTCTATAAAAGTGCAGAGGAATTACTTTTTGATTATACCCCCGGCAGCTTTGATATTTTGCTGCTTGATATACAAATGGATGGTGAAAACGGAATTTCGCTTGCAAAAAGAATACGCAGCTTTAATGATGATGCCGTAATCATATTCATTACCGCTGTATCGGACTATGTTTTTGATGGCTATGACGTTGGTGCGGTTCAGTATCTTTTAAAGCCTGTTGATGAGGTTAAGCTGTTCGAATGCCTGAACATCTCGCACAAAAAATCCGCTTCACAAAAACGCATTATACTTGAAAGCGAGCAAGGCAGCATTGCTGTTGCAATGGATGATATAATATATTCAGAAGCTTTTTCTCACAAAACCAAAGTTGTGATGAATGACAGAGAGCTTTTTATAAACGAAAGCATTGGCAATATTGAACAAAAGCTCGGCGACGATTTTTATAAATGTCACCGCTCATATATAGTAAATA
>CAMWPJ010000024.1 GCA_947176035.1 uncultured Clostridia bacterium
TAATGGAAATGAATAAATATTATGTTGGTACAGGTTGGTGGTCTTTACTTGATGAAGCACAGGAAAAGTTAAAAAGACAAGGTGCGAAAATAATTGACTATAAAGAAAAATATGGAGTTTTAAAAATATATACTGATATCACTAATGATGAAATTTATAAAATAATAGATGATATTGAAAAGCGAAGTTCTCATATTTGCGAATTCTGCGGTAAAGAAGGTCATACCGTTGAAATGAAAAACGGTCTTGGTGGTTGGCTGAAAACTGTCTGTTCAGATTGTTCTGAAAACGATGTATTTGAATTAGTAAGAAGTAAAAATAATAATTAGTTACATAAAGATTGGAAATGATATAATATGGAATATGAATGGGAAGAGGCAGGCGAAGAATTCTGGACAACTGATTGTGCTTGGTGTTTAGGAATAGATTTAATCCATCATCACAGAAAAGAAATAGGAAAGGTCAGCCTGATTTGCCGACCGAAACAAGTGCTTTACGATTTAACTGATACGGAAATTGAATGCACAATATATAAATATTCATCTGAATCCAATGGTATAGATGAATTGTATGTGGCAATCGGAAAATTCAAGCGTTATTGGGTTGTATTTAATGATAAATTATCTGCCAATCAAACTTTAAGGAAAAAATCAGAAAATAGCTTGCAATAGTATGCTTAATATGGTAAATTAAAATGGTAAAAGCGGTCAACCGCACAGACCGTACTAAAAGTGCTAATCTCTTAACCTGCTAAACGAGTTAATAAATGGCAGCGTGTTATTCCCTGCACCAAAAGGGCTTTAAAAGAGAGAAAAGAGAAAGACAAGCGTAAACTTGCCTTTCTTTTTTTGTTTTTAGTGGGTATAATAAAATATATATTGCAAGTTGGGGAACAAAATAGTATAATAAATTTGAAAATGTTCCCCAAAGGAGTTTTTATGACAAATAAATTTAATGAAATACAGGAGCTTTTACGACAAAAAGCCGATTTTCAGGCTCGTTTAAATCTTATTGCGTATGATGGAACGCCTGAGGTTAAAGACAGAAACGGCAATAAATATCTGTATGTAAGAAAAAGAGTAGGCAGCAGAGTTACATCAACTTATGTGGATGTGTATTCGGAAGAACTGCACCAAGTGCTTTTGCGCAGCAACAGAGAAGCGAGAGAACTTCGTAAAAATATTCGCCGTATTGATAAGGAGTTGGCAACACTTGGATTTACTTCCGGTGAATTATCTGACAGAGTTATACTCAACCTTGATTTTGCAAGAGCAAATATGAAAGCGAATATTTATTCACAGGCAGTTTTAGAGGGTGTTGCCACCACCTTTCCTCAGACCGAAGAAATTATTGATAACGGAAAAGTAAACGGCGTAACTGCATCTGATGTGCAAAAAATTCTCAATTTAAAGCACGCTTGGGAGTTTATTCTTGATAGTGATGTAATTCAATGTGAAAGTAGTTACCATATTCTTTGTCACATTGCGAAGCTTGTTAATGAAGGTTTTTATAGCGATGGAGGTCGCATCAGAGGTGTTCCTGTAACTATAGGCGGAACAAGCTATATTCCGCCATTGCCTATCGAAACTGTTGTTATGGAGCATATTGACGAGATTATCAGCGGAGATAACTCGGCTGTTGATAATGCAATTAGTCTTTGCCTTTATACTATGAAAACGCAGATTTTTAATGACGGCAACAAAAGAGCAGCAGTGATTTTTGCAAACCATTATCTTATTTCAAAGGGTGAGGGATTTATTGCTATACCTGAAGATGATGTGCCTGAATTTAAAAGACTTCTTGTGTCTTATTATGAAGATAATGACAATGGTGAAATAGTTGCATTTATGAAGGATAAATGCTGGAGAAACTTTTAATATTGTGACTGCTTTTTAATTATAAATTAAGTTTTGTGTGAAAATTCAATGTAATTAATACGATTTTGTTGTTTTTAGAAATATTAAGATAATATTTTGAATAATACTGAAAGGATGTATAAAGTGGTGAATGATGAATTAGATATTTATACAGGAACACTTATCTACAAAGAAATAGAATTTTCTTTTACATTTGATAAAGAGCAATTGAGACTTGCGCCGTCAAAAAATAAACAACAAGAAGTACACTTATGGTTTATGAAATCTTTAGCAAAAGGTGTATATACTTCTGGTGATCCAGTGTATATTGAAAATGATTATTTAATTGGAATATGTAATGAAACTAGACAAAAAATAATATTTTTACCAAAATACGAAAACGTCGGTAAATATAATTCCGTTTTGATAGTTAACATTGAAGCGTATATAATTCAAAAATACGAAAGAGATTATATAAATAGATTAGGTTTTATGAGTCAAGAAATTGATTGTATTTTCCCAACTAATCAGGCTTTGCAAAATCCTGAATGGACAGAAAATGGTATTGTATCTATAAAAACAAAAGATTTTGATAATACGACAAGTCATAAACAAGATTTTTTTGTTGATGGTAAAAAAGTTTCTATGTATTTTGGTATTTCTCGAACAAGCTCAGGTAAAATTGGAAAGCCACCATTAGAATTACATTCAGTAATGTTTTTTGAATTTGAAAAAACTAATGATTATGCATTCATATTAAGGCTGTGGCGTATTGCAAAATGCTTTATTCAGTATTTGTGTTATAGAAAAAATGTTAATTTATCAAAAATTGAGGTGTCATCACCATATAATGATGGCAAACATGAAAGATTTGCAATGCTTCATATTGTAAACGAAGATAAAAATAATGAACCAGAAATTCTTGAGAAGAGAAGATATATTAAACAAGAATACATAAGTGGAGCAGAAGGTCAAATACTGAATGATATTGCAGAAGATAGAATTTATTTGCGACATCTTCCCGAAACATATAATGCAGGTAGAAGTATAAATGCTGCACGATTTGTTATGATTACCGCAGCTTTTGAATGGACTTTTAATAAAAATTATCCGAATGGAGTTGTAAAAAGACCTGCTACTATTAAAGCAGAAGAAAACGCAACTGAGATATTAAATGAACTAGTTAATAACTCAAAAGGAAAATTAAAAGAGATATATAAATTTTTAAGAAAACTTATTGGCTCTAATTCCTTACAAGCAGAGATTGAACAAATGGGAAAGGACTATGCTGAGATAGTAGATGTTTTTGGAAGACGCTTGTATTCTATGAACAAAGAGGTTTTAAAATACAGCGAAATGGGTTTACGTCTTTCTCAACAACGTAATAATTATGCCCACGGTAATTTAGATAAGGATTTTATTGGATTAGCTTTACTGGATTTGGTATATCTTGAATATATAATCTATGCAATGCAATTAAAAGAGTATGGCGTTGAAGACATACTTATTAAACGTGCAATCAATGATTTATTCGGATGCTCATTAGCATTATAAAAATTAAAATATCGTGACTATGTTTTGACTATATTTATTTGAAGAACGATATTCACTTGAAATAAAAACAGAAAAAATGTATAATAAAAATACTATATATAGTACCAATCACTCATAATTAATTATATTTGAGTGGAGTGGGAATAGTAAACAGAACTTTCAAATATTGCATAAATAGAGAAATTATAAACAATGATTCAATACTAAGGAAATAAGAATTATGGCAGGGATTTTTCCCTGCCACTGTTTTTTCTATTCAAATTTTCTGTCATACAACAGTGCTGCAATCAGCACAACAAAACAAGAACCTGCATTATGCACCAACGCACCCGTTGTAGGATTTAAAACGCCCATAACAGAAAGTGCAACGGCAATAAAGTTGATACACATTGAAAGTGTAATACTGAGTTTGATTGTATTTACAGTAGCATTGGATAGTCGTTTCAAATATGGAATTTTGGAAATATCATCACTCATTAATGCAATATCTGCTGCTTCAACAGCAATATCACTTCCCATACTGCCCATAGCTACTCCTACATTAGCTGTTTTTAGTGCCGGTGCGTCATTTACACCATCACCAATCATGCAAACACTTCTGCTCTCATTTTGCAGATTCGTAATCTTTTCTACCTTTTCTTCAGGCAAAAGTTCTGCATAAACTTCAGCCATTCCTACTTGATTGGCAAAATAATCAGCAGTCTTTTTATTGTCTCCCGTTAGCAAAACAGTTTGTGTCTGCATAGCTGACAATTGTAAAACCATTTTCTCTGCTTCAGGGCGAAGCACATCAGAAAGTGCAATAACTCCGATACACTGTCCGTTTTTTGCAACAAAAACAGAAGCCTTTCCATCCGCTCGCAGATTTTCTGTTTTCGTATGAATTATATCCGAAATAATTATCCCATTTTGAATAAGAAACTTTTCATTTCCGCAAATGATATTTTGTCCGCTGATTATTGCGGAAATGCCTTTGCCTGTTGCCATTTTGAAATCATCAGATTCTACAATTTCTACTTTTCTTTCTTTGGCACAGGTTACAATAGCCCTGCCAAGAGGGTGTTCACTTTTACTTTCAGCAGATGCAGCGATAGACAGCATCGTGCTTTCATCTGCCGAATTATCAAAAGACAAAATGTCGCTGACTTCCAATCTTCCGTAGGTAAGTGTCCCTGTTTTATCAAAAGCGATGGTATCAACTTTACCCATTTTTTCAAGAGCTTCGCCTGATTTGACAACAATCCCATGTTTTGATGCTTGGCCAATTGCTGCCATAATTGCAGTAGGTGTTGACAGCACCAGGGCACAAGGGCAAAACACCACGAGTACGGTGACTGCACGGACAATATCTTTTGTTGCAAAGCCTGTGATGATTGCAATGAGCAAAGCCACCGGTACAAGCCAGCTTGCTGCTCTATCGGCAATTCTCGCCATAGGCGCTTTTTTGTCCTCGGCTTCTTGTACCATATGAATCAGTTTTTGTAATGAGCTGTCCTCACCGACCTTTGTTGCCCGAATATCAATCGCACCGAAGCGGTTAATTGTTCCGCAGAACACCTCTTCGCCGACGGTTTTATCTACCGGCAGTGATTCACCTGTCATAATAGATTGATCAACTGAAGTTTCACCGTTGATAATTGTTCCATCAACAGGAATGGTTTCGCCCGGTAAAACACGCAAAATATCTCCTTTGCGAATTTTTTCTGCGGCAATCATTTCTTCCTTTCCGTCTGTAATTCTCCTGCCCTGTGTAGGAGCAAGACTGATAAGTTTTTTCAAACCCTTTTTCGCACGGTTTGTAGTCATATCCTCGAGGATAGCACCCAATGCCATAATAAATGCAACCTCTCCTGCCGCAAATAAATCATCGATAATAATTGCAGCAAACATTGCAACCGTAATCAGCAATGCTGAAGAAATTTTACTGATACCAGGGTTGTGTATGAGTTTCCATATTGCAAGATATAGCAAAGGAATGCCACTTATTACAACGGTAATCCAAGCCGGATCTGCAGAAAGTTCAATTCCAACTTTCGGAAGTACAAAACTCAGTACCAAAAATACACCGCCTATCAGTGTTGCGAGAATTCCTGCCAGAATATCATTGATTTTTTTAATCATAGAATGTACGCCCTTTCTTGACATCACAAAAAAATAATGTATAATGTATTTGTTACAGAACAAATTGTTTTGTATCTGTTTTACATTATATGGCTGCCAGATGGCTTGTGCAATAAGCAGAAAAGGCAATATATTCGTTATGGAACATTTTAATGAAATTGTTCGGAGATAAAATGGATAGACGTCAAAAGAAAACGAGAGAAGCGATTTTTACAGCATTTGTAACACTTCTGTCCCAAAAAAATTACAACCAAATTTCTGTGCAGGAAATCATAGATGCTGCAGATGTTGGTCGAACAACCTTCTATGCTCATTTTGAAACAAAGGATTTTCTTTTAAAAGAGCTTTGTGAAGAACTATTTAATCACATTATAGATTCTGCAATGGGACTTCCACACGGTCATTATCATTACTCAAGTGGTAATGCAAAAGATTCTGTATTTCTGCATCTTCTTAGGCATCTCCAGGAAAATGACCATAATATACTTGGTCTGCTGTCCTCACAAAATAATGAGATTTTTTTACGCTATTTCAAAAGTAATTTGAAAAAACTTATTTTGACACAATATGAAGACAAGGAATTGATGTCCAAGCTACCAAAGGACTATTTGATTAATCATATTTCATCCTCATTTGTTGAGACGGTAGACTGGTGGCTTTCACGAAAAATAAAAGAAAGTCCTGAAACAATTACAGAATATTTTTTAAAGGTTATTGAGCCGATATTGGTTTAGATTTTTAAATATAAATAAAATTCATCAATGAAAATTGATACTGTTTTGATACTAAAAATTCTGTTAAACAAGAATACAACAACAAAAGCGGAAAAGTATAGAGATTAAAACAAGTTAAAACTAAACAGATAAGTTTAATATTTACTTGGATTAGGCGAGTGGGAGTAAGCTTTTATAATATAATTAAGAATTTATATAAATATTATTAGGAAGTGAAAATATGCTGTTTTATTTTTTTGATAATTTTACTAATATACAGCAATATATTGCAATTGCATCTATATTAGCATTTGTAATCTGTTTTTTATTGCTGAAATTAAAACTACCATTTCTGCCAAAAGATAAAGGCAGAGCATTTGCAGTAAACGGAGAGGTTTCTAAAGGTAAAATAAGAGGAGTAGGCATAATAATGATATGCACATTTATGCTTTGTTCCATTTTTTTACTGCCTATTTCCAAAGAATTTTTATGTTACAATGTGTTACTCTTTTTTGAAATGCTGAGTGGGTATCTTGATGATGCATCGAACAAGCCTTGGTCAGATTATAAAAAAGGATTTATTGACTTCATAATCTGCGTTATCATTTCTGTAGTTTTTGTTTATAATAACTCAACTGCAATTATGATTTTTGATTATGAAATTTACATACACCCTATTTTATTCGTAATTCTTTCAACAATTCTGTTGTGGATTGGCATTAACGTTACAAATTGTTCTGATGGTGTTGATGGTTTATGCGCAACATTAAGCATAATATCTCTATTTAGTATTTCTTTGATATTCTTCAATCAAATCGGTGAGCAATACACTGTTTATAGCTTTATCATGATTGGCATTTTAATTGCATATCTGTGCTTCAATACCAGCCCAAGCTCCCAGCTTATGGGTGATGCAGGTTCAAGACCTATTGGATTGCTTATTGTATTAATGGTTTTAAAATCATCACATCCTTTGAGCTATTTACTCTTATCAGCGGTATTGCTTGTTGATGGTATAGCCGGATTAATTAAAATCTTTTTGAAGAGATTTCTGAAAATAGAAGTATTGAAAAATATTCGTACTCCTATTCACGACGAAATGAGAAAGAATCATGGTTGGTCTGATACACAGGTTTTGGTTAGATTTTGTATAATTCAAGTGTTTATGTCAACAATTCAATATATCATTAGTAGATAGGTGCTTGCCCATAATACATGATTAAAATTGAAAACAGCAAACCCACTGCCAAATGGGAACAAATAATTAGTAAGGGAATGATAAAATGGAAAAGATTAGAGTAGGAATTACAGGCTACGGTAATTTAGGAAAGGGTGTTGAATACGCACTGGAAAATGCCGATGATATGGAATTGGCAGGTATTTTTTCACGCCGCAGTCCTGAACAGATTAACCCAAGAACAAGCGTGCCGGTTTATTCAATGCAGCAGGCAGAGCAGATGAAGGATGACATTGATGTTATGATTGTATGCGGCGGAAGTGCCAACGACTTACCTGTTCAGACTGCACAGCTTGCGGCACATTTCAATCTTGTTGACAGCTTTGATACACACGCAAAAATACCGGAGCATTTTTCAAATGTTAATGAAATAAGCAAAAACAGCGGAAAAATCAGCATTATTTCTGCAGGCTGGGATCCGGGCATGTTCTCATTAAACCGTTTATATTCTCAGGCTATTTTGCCAAACGGTTCGGACTACACCTTCTGGGGACCCGGTGTAAGTCAGGGGCATTCTGACGCTGTCAGAAGAATTGAAGGTGTTTTGAATGCAAAGCAATACACTATCCCTTCAGAAGAGGCATTAAATCGTGTAAGAAGCGGTGAACAGCCTCAGCTTACAGTTCGTGAAAAGCACACAAGAGAATGCTTTGTTGTTGCAGAAAAAGGTGCTGATTTAGACAGAATCGAAAATGAGATTAAATCTATGCCGAATTATTTTGCCGATTATGACACAACTGTTCATTTTATCAGCAAGGATGAATTTGAGGCTGAGCATATGGGCATTCCTCATGGCGGTGTTGTTCTTCGCACAGGGGCAACGGGAGAAAATCAAAAGCACAAGCAGATAATAGAATATAAGCTGACATTAGATTCAAACCCCGAATTTACTGCCGGTGTGCTTGTTGCTTGTGCAAGAGCCGCATACAGAATGAATAAAGAGGGCTTGTGCGGCTGCAAAACCCTTTTTGATATTGCACCCTCATATCTCCATCCGCAAAGTGCAGATGAGCTTAGAAAAAATCTTTTGTAACATATTGAAAGTTAAAGGAATTATTGGTATTATATTATTGATACCAATAATTTTTTATGGAGGTAAATTTATGGATAATAATAAAAGACCTGATACAATGGCACGTATCAATACAAATGAACTTGCAGATGCATTCATTGCAGAGCAGGTTGCAGAAATTCAGGAGCAGGTTGGCGACAAAAAGGTACTTCTTGCCCTTTCCGGCGGTGTGGATTCCTCAGTTGTTGCTGCACTTTTAATTAAAGCAATCGGCAAGCAGCTTGTTTGTGTTCACGTGAATCACGGTTTGCTGCGTAAGGGAGAGCCCGAGCAGGTTGTTGAGGTATTCCGCAATCAGATGGATGCAAACCTGATTTATGTTGATGCTGTTGACAGATTCCTGGACAAGCTTGCAGGTATTGAAGAGCCTGAGAAAAAGCGTAAAATTATAGGTGCTGAATTCATCCGCGTATTTGAGGAAGAGGCAAGAAAGCAGGAAGGTATTGAATTCCTTGCACAGGGTACAATTTATCCTGATATCATTGAAAGTGACGGCGTTAAGGCTCACCACAATGTAGGCGGATTGCCTGAGGATTTGCAATTCCAGCTTGTTGAGCCGCTCAAGTTCCTTTACAAGGACGAAGTTAGAGTTGTCGGCAAGGCTCTCGGCTTACCTGATGGAATGGTTTATCGTCAGCCATTCCCCGGTCCGGGTCTCGGTGTTCGCTGCCTTGGTGCAATTACACGTGACCGTCTTGAGTGTGTTCGTGAGTCAGATGCTATTCTTCGTGAGGAGTTTGCAAAGAACGGCTTAGAGGGTAAGGTTTGGCAGTATTTCACTGCTGTTCCTGAGTTCAGATCCGTTGGTGTTAAGGACGGTGCACGCACATATGCTTACCCTGTTATCATCCGCGCTGTTAACACTGTAGACGCTATGACTGCAACAGTTGAGGATATTCCTTTTGCACTTCTGCAGCATATCACAGAACGTATCACAAACGAGGTTGAGGGTGTAAACAGAGTTCTATATGACCTTACACCAAAGCCTAGCGGAACAATTGAATGGGAATAAAATTATAAACAAAAATGCTTGAGGTAATACCCCAAGCATTTTTATTTTTATATTATTTAAGCACCTTAAAGTCTACCTTGCCGATTTTAGTTCTCGGAAGCTCGTCGATATAAACAACTTCTCTCGGAACAGACCATTTTGAAAGATTCTGCATACCAAAATCAATAATCTTTTTAGTAAGCTCCTCTTCATTGTCTGTTGCAAACTTTTTATTCTTTACTACATAAAGCTTAAGCTGAGTTTTGCCCTCTTCGCCTGTACCGATTGCACAGCAGTCATAAATCTCAGCCATTGCTCTGTACGCCTCTTCAATAAATGAAGGATAAACAAGATATCCACTGATTTTGTATACTCTCTTAAGCCTTTGACGATAATATATATCGCCCGTTTCAGGAGTAATATGGCACATATCACCTGTATGCAGCCACACTCTGCCATCCTCGTGCTTAACAAGCATTTTAGCTGTTTCCTCAGGATCATTCCAATAACCCTGCATAAGAGTAGGGCCATAAACACAAAGCTCGCCATCCTCACCCTTAACCTCTTCAGTAGTACCGGGCTTAACTGTCATAACTTCAATATTATATGTAGGAAGACCAATACAGCCCTGCGGTGCTTCTCTTCTCATATCTGTAAAGGAACAAACTGTAACACATTCTGTTAAACCGTAGCCTGTTGCAAAATGGAATTTTGAACCGTTTTCTTTAAGAAGTCTATCCATTTTCTCAGTAAGAGAATAAGGAACAACATCTCCGCCTGAACCGATAAGCTTCATTGTGCTCATATCAATGCCCTTAAGGTATCCTGCTTTATAAACCTTTTCAAAGAAATCCGGCACACCGAATACATAGTTGATGTGATATTTTTTGATTGCGTCACTGCACATTTTTGCATCAAATTGCGGGAACAAAGCCTGAGGCTGACCAACAATAATTGAATAGTGCATACACATACCAAATCCAAAGCCGTGAAATACAGGAAGAGCTGTCAGCATCGCATCATGATCAGGATCAATTTTTTTCTGAATAACTGTATCAACAACATCCCAAACTTCATATGAGAGGTTATTTATATTAAAGTTACTGAGCATAACAGCCTTTGGGTTGCCTGTTGTTCCGCCTGTCATCATTGTAACAGCTGTTGCATTATAGTCAGTTTCGATTTCAACTGTATTGCTTTCAAGATATTCCTTACCTTCTTTAAGGAAATCTTTCCAATCAATAAGCTTTTTAACATCTGTAGCAGGTGCAGTCTTCCCCTTGATCTTTTTCTTATAGAGCATATTAGCAATCATTCCATAAGGTGACTTAGGGAAATATTGAGCAGTCGGGCATTTGACAAGTATAAGATCCTTCATACCTGTAAATGCCTTTTCGCTTACATCAAAGCAAAATGCAAATTTTGCACCTACAAGATTTTTTGCATACTGCGCCTCAGTTGCTACTGAAAGCGGATGAAGCATGGCTGCAATTGCACCGATTTTGTTAACAGCATAAATAGCAGTAATGCACTGCGGCATATTAGGTGCGCAGATAATAACTCTGTCGCCCTTTTCTACACCATTTGCTTTAAGCGCCGCTGCACACAAATCAACCATTTCATCAGCCTGATTCCAGCTGATTGTATTATTATAGTAATAGAAGCATGGTTTGTCACCTCTTGCGGCAACCGAGTCCATAAACTTCTCATACATTGTCTTTTTTACATCATATTTGCTTGTAAACTCTGACATATTTTCCTCCGGAGTGATAACCAATTTTTTGAACATTTTAATACAAAGTGTTCATTTTCACTTTTACGATTATAACAAAAATTTTTTACTATTTCTATAAAATTTTAAATAGTTTATCTTTATTTAATAAATTGACATTTGCGATATCTATGGTAGAATAGAAGAAGTATTTGTCGTATATGGAGATTACAAAATGGCATATAAAATAAAAAAGGATCCTATTAATTTAATACCAAAGGCACAGCTTATCTTTTGGATAATAGTACGAATTTCAATGCTTATCTGTGCAGCATATTCTTTTATGACAGGTGATGTTGTAATGGGCTTTGAAAGTGTGTTCTGCTTTATCTTTACACACCTGTGGGATATGTTTCAGATTTTCGGTAATGGCAGTTTTATTGAAGAAGTACCACCGCTCAGCCAAACCATGCTGAATGTAATTATATTTGTAGGAATCGTTATCGGCTCATACTTCGGTTTTTTTGACAAAATATCGTGGTTTGATAATATGATGCACGTGCTCTCAGGCCTTGTATGTGCTGTTTTCGGTTATGATTTCGCCTGCATTATTCAAAGAAAAAAGGGCCAATGCGCCGCTACTCTTGCTGCAATTTTTTCAATCATGTTTGCATTATCCATTGCAGTCGGTTGGGAATTTTACGAATTTCTTATGGACACGCTGCACGGCACAAACCTCCAGCTTGCTAAAGCAGGAGAAGAGACAGCTATGTTTGATTTAGCAAAATATAATAATGAGTATGGCTATCTGGGTCTTGTTGATACAATGACAGATATGATGATGAACGCCTGCGGCGGTATTATCGGTATGATATTTATGATCATACTGAGAAACAGAAAAAAGAAAAATAAATAAAACAAACAGACAAAAACGGATGGGACATTAAATCCCATCCGTTTTTGTATATAAATTATTTTAAAACAATTTTATCATAACTATCGGTATCAAAATTAAGATTATCTGAAATCTGTGTTTTCGCCCTTTCAAGCTCATCACCACTCAGGTTCTGATAAATATAGGCATAATCCTTAGCATTTATAACACCATCATTAATATAATCACAAGTTACAAGCACAATAGGAATTGACATAAAATTATTTTTATCAAAACTCTTATTCACATCAATCTCTACTTCTCTGCCAATTGAATTATCAGCAACGATTTTAACATTGCATTTGCCTGAAGGTGCTGCAAAAACAAATTCACCATCTGCATTCGTTTTTATAGTTTGATTTACAGCAGATACCTCAGCATTTTTTATCGGACTGCCGGATAGATCCACAACCTTACCGGAAACAGCATAGCTTGCCAAATCAATCGGCACATCAAAATCAGCAGAAGCATTAAGAATAGAAACCGTAAGCGTGTTTTCGGTATATTTTGCAGATGATTTCGGATACCAATGCTTATCAGTCTCTATCTGACTATGCTTGAACATAATCTTGTATCCGTCTATTTCCTCCGCTGTTCCACGAACTTTTTTGACCTCACCATCTGAAAAATAAACAGTAATAATCATATTTGTAATAATACGTGCCGGATCATAAACATAATACCACTCGCCTGTGCTGCTATCCTTATTCCACCAGCCATTCTGACACGATGCAAGCGTTGCTGCACAAGAAAGCTCAATATGATCAATTATATTCTCCTTATAACTATCGCATCTGAGCTTTACAATCATATTGTAATAATCCGGTGGCTCAGGACTTGGGAAGCCCCAGAATGCCGAATAATAATAGGTAACATCCTTTTCAAGTTCATAAGTTAAGCAAAACTGCTTTTTATTATGACCGTTTTCCTCCCAATGCTCAAGGTCACTTTTTACATGTTTGAGCATGACATATTCTTCTTCACCCGTATCAGGATTCATTTCTTTAACAAACAGTTTACACTGTGTCGCATATAAATTATATGATAAAAATGAATATGTACCTGAAGCAACAGGGGTATATGAGTACCAGCATTCTCTGTTCTCATCTGCTTTCGTTGTCATTTGAACATCAAGCGTAAGCGGATGTATTGTTGAACCGAATGCAGATACTGCAACTGACAGACAGGAAATAACCGCACACACAGCCAAAGCTGCTGCTAAAATCCTCTTTTTCATTAAATCACCTTACTTATACGAAAATTCCGATGTTTTATAATTAATGAAATTCTCGAAAAACGGCTTGGCAGAATCGTATTTGCTGTTTTTACTCATAACAGCATAATCCTTAGCATTGACATAACCGTCTTCATTAACATCATACATAAATATCGGAGTGTTAATCACAACATCACCATAAACAGACTGATTAACAACTTTATCAACTATTCCGTCACCGCCGATTGTAATTTGATATGATTTATTATTCGGCAGCTGAATCGCAGCATTTCCAAGTGCATCTGTTGTTCCCTTAAGCTCGCCATCAACATAAACATTAACACCACCGAAAGCAATATTGCCTGTTGCAGCATCGGGAGTCTCAAGAACAGTTGTATTTATGCTTACCGTGCTTATCATAGGAATACCATTAATTTCAACAGTGTTTATACCTGTATTACCCTTATTAAGCTTAAGGTCATCAAGCGCAGTTGCATCAACTGCTTCGCCACCGTTTACAAACACCTTGATAAACAGCTTTTCCTGATTATCACATTCACTCGGAAGCGGAAGATTACCATAAGTCTCAATAGTTTTTGCTGAAGCATCGTTACTGATTGCCCTTACATTTGAATTAGCAACATAAGTATATGATTTACCGTCAAGGCTGTACGCAACACCCCAGTCACGAGGTCCTTTATTAGAACTTAACTGCTCAAGATTAAGAGTAAGATTATTATAACCAAGTGTACTTGTTTCGATAAGCCAATAAGCATTTCCGCTTGGATTATCGAGTACCTTTGTAGCTGCGTAAGGCTTTGTTGCAGGTCTTTCAACCTTAACACCATATGTACCGGTATAGCTGAGTGCTATTGGATTAACAGCATCAAGATACATTGAAAGTGTACCTGCATTTGCACCACTTGTGTTTGCAACTGAAAGTGAATCAGCACTTACATAATCGGTAAAGAGCTTTGTTGTACTGTTATAATTAAACTTAACAACAGTTTCTCCCTTATAATAATAGGTTCTTCTGTTAACAATGCTTGAATCTTCATCATCGATAACACTGATTAAAACAGTATAAGCCTCCTGCATACCATTTTTAAATCCATTCACTGTTGAAAGCTGAATGCCTGTTGGCTGATATGTACCACTCTGTACAATATTACCAAGGCTGTCAACAACAACATATTGCATTGCCTTGCCATCTGGACTTACATATTGAATAACACCATTCGCACCAAAATAATCAGTTGACTTATTTGTATATGGCATCTTAAAGTCACCATTATCCTCACCTGCAACAATCACATTATTTATATAAAGATTGCCCTTTGATAAATTATTGTGCAGCTTTTCACCAAGGTTTGTTGCATCCTCGGCAGTTACAATACGGATGTAAAGCTCTGCAAGGTTTGAACAAGAAGCAGGCAGCTTAGCTGTAAGAATTGCCTGCTCAAGCGTAGCATTTGCAGGAAGAGCAATATTTGTTACCACATCATAAAAAGCAATACCATCTGTACTGTACTGAAGATTCACACTCTTAGGTCCATTTGAGGTTGTGTATGCCTTACAGGAGAAATTAACATTTTCATACCCTGCTGTACTCACCTTGAAGGTAAAGCCCGATGTATCGCTCCACTTAGCACCATCATCAGGCGATACTGCAAAAGCACCGTTATCATTGTTCCAAAGTGGAACATATTGCGACTTGCCATCTGTATAGGCGGTCATTTTACCGCTTTCACCATATACACCACCTGTCGACTGCACTGCACCGTTTGTAACATCAGTACTATAGCCACTGTAGCTAAAATTCATAATATCAACACCACCGAAGGTGTAGACAGCTGTTGAGACAGGACTTACAATATCCGTAAACTTAGCATAAGCAGTGATACTAACTGTATCACCTACATTAGCAGTCTTTTCGTCAAACGGGTTAAATGCGCCAGTATAAAGCACTTCTTCACCACCGTTAACAGAATAATAAACATCTGCACCGCCATTACTGTCGGTAATAGTAATCACATCATCATTGAAAATTGTATCGTTAGCAGAAATTATCGGCTCGGTAAGCTCAGTGATAACCGAAAGTGAAGAGCCTGTAACCTTAATATTATTTACAGAAGCACTGCCGCCTGTTGAACCAACATAATTTGTGCCATTATATGCAATATTATTTGCAGCAACAATTCTGATATAAACTAACTTCTGATTTGTACAATCAGCAAGTGCCACATTGTCAAATGCGAGCTCCATAGTCTTATTAATTAAAATTGCATAAGCAGCTGCTGCATCTGTATAAGTTACACCATCAAGACTATATTGCAATTTCCAATTTTGGGGTCCTTTTTTAGTAACACCTATCTTAGCACTGAATTTAATGTCCTCATAACCTGCAGTTGAGACTACAGTCTCAAAATAAGGATATATACCCCAACCTGTAGTTGAAGGTTCTAAAACAGGAGACTGATTTGAAATCCCATCATTCACGTACAAATCCTTTGTGCCTGACCAGCTGAGTGCTGAATGGCTGACAGCATTAGCTGATGAATAAAGATTTGATGTACTCTGTCTTTCTCCGCCTGTTGCAGTGTAATAATAATCTGCACCGCTCGTATCTGCATTTACAAGAGCTGCACTGTCTGCGGTATAATCGTAATCCCATGAAGCAATCGTTTTGGTATAACCTACAGGTCGTTCACCGGCAATAACATTACATGCATTTGATATTACACTGCCTGTAAGATTAACACCATCACCTGTTGCCGCAACAGTAATTACTGAACCAATATCATCGGCTGTCGTTACATAGCTGTTTGTATTTGCACCTGAAACAGCGACACCATTTTTATACCACTGATATGAAATAGCATTATCAACAGCATTGCCGTTTGCATCCAAAAGACTTGCACTAAGCTCCATATTACTATAGGCATTCGGCTCAATAGCAAGATTATAATGTGAAATATCAGCAGGCGAAATAGTAAAGGTTTTGCTAACAGTGCCTGTATATGTACCAAAACCGTTAACAATTACTGTTGCTGTACCTACATTAATATTGTTTTCATACGAAAAAGTATAATCAACACCCTCCTGAAGAGTTACATTGCCATTAATAGTTATAACAGGAGTCGGTTTAATTTCTTCACCGGTATAATTTTGAGCATTTATTACACCGATTGCAGCAGAACTGATATCATTTTTTGCAATCTGGCTGTCAATCCACTGTGCACGTTCGCTGAACCAATTTGTCATACCACTGATATGACTTTCAGCATTATATGTTGTACCAAAACGAAGAGCATTCATTGTTGCACTCTTCTCAACAGTATGAATATAATCGGCAGCTGATTTCAGAACACCGGTATTATCAACAGCGTTACCCATAATAACCTGAACACCGGGTTCGATATAAGCATACCAATATTTCTCTGCCATAGTCCAGAAATCTGAACAATTTGTAGCTAAAGCAGCATAGAAATTAAGCGGAGCATAATCATCACTGCTGTAGTTAGTTGCACTATCATTATAATAATAACGATAGATTCTTGCATTCTTTGTATACCAACCTGTCGATGAGGTCCAACTATAACCCCAGCGTGAGTCATTCATTCCGTAGCCGATTGAATTATCCATATCCCACATAGGACCCGCATAAAGCTTTGTATCAACTAAATCAGAATCCTTATAAAAATATGTTGAAGATGTTGACGAGTCCATATTTTTAAAGAATTCCTGTGTCCAGTAATATCTTACTGCCGAATCAGCATCCAGAATATCGCTCCATCTCTTGTTCTGGTACTGTGATTCAGGGGCAGGATTTTTTGCCGGTATTGCTCTGAACGCGGTATTTTTTGTCGTTTTTGTAGTTGTTTCTTTATTAGGAACTGTACCATTATTATATACAGCAGCACCCAATGCAAACAGTAAATTATAGCTGTAGTCAACCATGTCCTTAGTTGCATAATCAGCATTTTTAATTACCCAACCCTGTCTGTTATACGCACAAAATCCGGCACCTTCATCTACCCAGCGTTTACTGATTTCAAGTTCGTAGAGATAACCGCCTGTTATGTCGGTCGGATTTTTCAGAGTAGGTGAATACCTCTTTGCACCTATATTATTTTCAGCACTATAAACAGTAGTAGTTGCTAAAGTAGGATTATCTGTTTTTATATCTGTACCAGTTAAATCAGCAGGTGTGATTGCTCCGGTTGCTACATCAACTGTACCATTCGCAATTTCAAGATTTTCATAAGCATCTGAAATATTAATTCTGTTTGATTTAATCTCAACCTTTTCAGAAAGGTTATATGATCCTAAATACTGCTGATTAACATATAAATCAACAGGCTTGCAGATTGGCTGATAGTTTACACCAATATATTTTGCAAAATCGTATGTAAGCTGATTTTTTATAAGTGAACTATCTCCTGCATTAGCAAGCAAACACCATTTTTTAGCCTTCCCCATCCCAAGAAGAGAGGTTGACACTGCAAGCTTAACATTATAAGGATTTTTGGTTCCACTTGAACTCCATGTACCATTACCACGACCTGACATTTTAGCCATTTCACCACAGTAATCCACCTTGCCATCAGGACGGACAACCATAATTGTTCCTGTCTCAGATGTAGAGTGATTACTGCTGTTTGTAATTGTTTTAAGTGATCCGGAAGCTGTATCAATATAAACAGTACCTACTTCACCACTCTTGATAACAGTAACAGAATAGCTTGTACCATTTATAACAAAGGTTGTATCCTTCGTCACCCCACCGGCATTAATATCGGCAAAAACATCCGTAGGAATACCACTTGTAATTTCTGTACCATTTATTGATACAGTACCATTAAACCAAAAGGTAAGTGCTGACAAATCAGCAGTTGTCGGCAAGAAAAGATAGTACTTTGATGGTTCGCTATTGCCGCCACCGATAATACCACCTATAATTCCGCCTAATCCACCGCTTGACGAACTGACCTCAATAGCGTGCGGCTGAATACCGCCAAGCATTGCAAGCTTATTATTGTTCGAGGAGTAATCTGTAACATCACTTTGCGAAAGCACGCCCTCAGGATCTGCCCATATACCAAGACCTGTACTTTCAATATCAACAGCTGTTCCGACAGCTGCCGACGCACTGAAAGGGGCAACAACAAAGGTTGTCAAAAGCATAACCAATACCAGTAAAAGTGATATTGATTTTTTTAAACTTTTTTTCATATAAACCTCCTTTAAAATACAGTCATACCAACATTATCCAAAAACCAATTAACTGTTCTTGTACCACCTGCTGAGCTTGTGACCTCATCTGCATATACAGGTGAGCAAATAAATGAATTACAGTCAACCGATTCTGCATCACCTACGGTGAATGAAGCTGCAGTACCTGAATTAATCAATACAGTACTTTGGTCACCATTCTGCGGAACTGTATTCTGTGCACCTGCCGATGTCACAGTGCCGCCGTTAATTGTGAATATACCCTTTGAATTACCCTTAATAACCTTTCTTACCTTAAGCGCGTATTTATAAGGAGTAAGAGCAACGATATCAAGTGTACCGCCGTTGATAATAATCTGCTCGTCAGCATCAATACCATCTGCACAATTCACAGCATCCATTGATCTGATATTAATTGTACTTTCCTTTGAGCCATCTATTGCAGAACCATTGAATTCAAATTTATTACAGTGAATTCCATCACCACGTGACTCAATATTGAGTGTTGCACCAGCATCAACAGTTACTTTTTTATCACATGAAATACCTTGCTTACCCCTGCTGACAATATCAAGTGACGCATTTTTTATTGTGATTGATTCTGTTGAGCAAATACCGCTGAGTGATGGTCCACCATCAATCTCTGCTGATCCTCTACCCTTTATAGCAAGCTTACACTCGCTGTAAATTGTACCATTTTTACCGCTTCCGCTCGCTTTAAAGCTGTTGGCACCTGTGATCGAAAGTTCAACCTTGGGTGCAGGATTTGTTGCAGTTGTACCTGTATTACCGCCAACACCAATTTCCTCTCCATCAGTCTCTTTATCCACTTCAGAGTCAACATTTGTAAACTTAACTGCAGTTTTATTGCCGGAGGACATATTTACGTTATTGAATTTAACCTCAACATTATCTTCAACCGAAAATCTAAATTCAATTTTACCATAGAATGTACCCGTCTCAGAAGTTACATAGTATTTGCTGTATTCACCAGGACCATCAACGATTATCTCTGTTCCGCCTGCTGCAAGATTGCCATTGACAGTAATATTGTCTGCATCACATGCAACCTTACCGTTATCCTGAAGAACAATATCAATTCGTTCTTCCTTTACGTCAGGCTCTGTTGGTTTTTCCTCACTTCCGCCTTGATTATCATTACCGCCGGTATTATTGCTGCCACCATTATTACCGCTATTGCCGCCGCTGCTTATGCCCTGATTCTGTGCAGGCTTCTGCTGATTCTGCTGTTTGTCCTTTTCCTCCTTAACAACATCGCCAAGGTTCTTTGCATCGGTAGAAACAGTTGCAGACGTCTTTTTACCATCAGGATCAATAACTGTTACATTTGTTTTGCCGGTATTCTCGTCCTTTTTTTCTTCAACAGTAACATTTACCAGCTTGCCCTTGTCATCCTTATCAAGCTTAATAAAAAGATTCTTATTTGCATCAAACTTTGTCACAACCTTGAAATATTCTTCTACGTCCTTATCCTTATCAAGGTCAAGCACATCCTGTATTGCAATAATATATCCATTACTGTCTGAAATTGCCTTTATTGTCTCAAGCTTATTATCACTTGTATATTTAAGTAAAAAATTATTTTCTGCATCAATATCAAGTGCAACAACACCCTTGATGTATGTATATTCCTGCTGGGTCAGCGCCTTGCCGTCCTTGCTCTTTGCAGATTCAATATAGCCTGCAATAACAGTTACACCGTCGGAATTATAAATCGGAACAAGCGTAAGCACGTTACCATCCTTATCGATAAGTTCAATTGTTGTATCCTCATCCTCGTCAACTGCAACGGTTATATGATCGTCCGCATCTGTTACTTCAACAACAGGTGCAGTAGTTGCATTTGCATCATCAGCATTCTTTGATGAGCACGCAGTAAACGATGCACTTAGCAGTGCGGCGGATATTAAAATTGCTGTGATTTTCTTTATATTCATTACAAAATACCTGCTTTATAAACTGAAATTAATTACCGAAAAAACACTTTTAGGAACGCAGAATGCGTTCCTATTTTTGTGTGTTATTTTTATTGAAAATGGAAATTTTTAACTGCCGGTGCTTCTGTAGAAAGCATAATTTTGAGATTACCATTCATTTCTCTGAGCTCGTCAAGCATAACTCTCATCTGTTTGTCATCCTTCAAGTCAACACTGAAGGTAAGCTCAAACAAAGCACCAAAGTCAACAGACTTAACCTTTGTAAGTTTGAAACCGTTTGTATATTTGCCAAGTGTCTCATCAAAAGCGCCTACATAATTGAGTGTCTCAGGAACAGTTATTTTTAAAGTATATGTATTGCCCTTTTTGCCTGCATAGTTTGTGAAGTGAAGAACAAGAATAACCGCACAAATAACAACTGTTGCAATAGCCGCATACATCCAATAACCCATACCGCATGCAAGGCCCATAACTACACTAAGAAATACAAATGCGATATCCTTTGGATCACCAGGTGCACTTCGGAAACGTATAAGTGCAAATGCACCTGCAAGGCTGAATGCTCTTGCCACATTATTTCCGATAAGCAAAATTACCATGCCAACGATTGGTGCAAGCAAAATAAGTGCTACACAAAAAGCCTGACTGTAACCCTCTTTTTTGTGTGTAAACAAATATACAACGCTGATGACAGCACCGATAATAATTGATGAGAGCAAAATTTCAAGAACACTCACTACTGTTAAGGATTCTGCTATCTCTCCTGTCGCCGCTGAGGCAAAAAATTCACTAAAATTCATTTTTATTCTCCTTATTTCGTTATTTGTCTGAAATAGTCAAAACCGACTTCCTTGCCGTCTCGGTCTGTCATATGATATTCAAGCAATCTGTTTTTTGCATCCTGCTTATATTTAACACCATATTTTGAAAAACCATGGCTGAACAATTCGTTTTCGCTTAATATATGTGTAAGCCATAAAGGCATAGCACCAAGTATTTTAATTTCCATAATATATTCGCCGTTTGGTAAAAGCAACTCATCCTCATCACTTTCGCCAAAAACAAAGTTATGCCTTCTTGTGCGAACATTTCTGTCAAATGTCATTCTGAAATTTTTATCCTCTTTACCAAAAAGAGCAAGTCTGTCATACTGCACATACAGTGCAGGGTGAACCTTATTCTTACTTAAATAATACTGCAGTTCTTTTGCTACCTGAGCTGAGAGATAGTCTTTAGTCTCAGGTAAAATACCGTCGTTTACAAATGGTTCAATTTCCTTAATTTTCAGCTTTATTCTTCTTTTGTTGCCCTGACCGTTACATTTTTTCTTTATTTCCATAAATATTTTATCTTCAGGGTCCTTACGATCATAATATGAACGAATTCTCATCTTTTCCTTATAAACAGGCTTTGAAGAATTCTGCCTTATAACATCGTGATTGTCCGTGTCATAATATATGCTGTAAATCCTGTATTCATTACCATTCAGGCAAAACGGATCAAGTTCCATATACTCAAGCAAAGAAGGTAGTATTTTGTCAAGCTTTTCTTTAGTTATAAGATATTTTTTCTCATAACGTTTAAAAGTAGCAATTGCCAAGTAAATCCTCCTTCCGATAAGCAAATGTTAAATCTATGTAAAGTTACACACTGTAATTATAATTTATATTATATAAT
>CAMWPJ010000025.1 GCA_947176035.1 uncultured Clostridia bacterium
ATTCACTTCTGATAACCACTTATCAGACATTAAACTAATCGGATGTCCGTGTGTACTCATTTTGAATACAGATATTATATTGTAATTTCAAATTAATTTTACAATCCACTTGTAATATTTATACAAATTAGATATAATAAATCTATATATGTATTTGGTGGTGATATTATGCTTGGACGTTGTGTCAGAGCACAGGTTGTTAAACCCATCGGCTTCAAGGACGAAAAAGGATTCACCTACCCTCTTAATTTGGCGTTAATAAACGATACCCCTAAGGACGAATATGCTTTTATTCTCGGAATCGACCACGCAGTAAATAATTATGACGGTAGGATTATCGGAGTGCTTGAACCGCTTAATCCGGAGAATAAAAACAATATATGGATACTTGCTCCAAAGAGCACACGATATATTAATATTGATATTCTTGATCAAATTGATATTGAAAATGATTTTCGTGAATATAAATTAATATGCTATTATGAGACCAGCAGCGGTGCAATAGTATACAGAAATATTTATAACAGCATCCGTTATTTGCTGATAAAAAATAAACGCTCTGCTCACTGGGGATTTCCTAAGGGACATCTGGAACGGGGCGAAACAAGATTTGATGCAGCAAGACGTGAAGTGCTGGAGGAAACAGGTATTCATATCAAGCTTCATATGGGATTCGAGGGAGTGTCAGAATATAAGATAAAAAATAAGGTGCAGAAAAGAGTATCTATTTTTGTCGGCACAACGGATGACACTACCACAACCATCCAGGAGGAAGAGATTGAGGATTACATATGGCTGACATATCAAAAGGCTATGCCATACCTTAAATTTGACAACGATAAAGCTATTTTAAAACAGGCAAATCGTTTTCTTATGAAGAATAATTACATACCTTCAAAAAAATAATTTACAGGGAGATTCGACTATGCACGAGCTTGTCCAGACCATACAGGAATTTTTAACATCACACGGTATTCCTGACTGGCTTGTTGTTTTCTTAATTTCTGTTTGTCCTATTCTTGAATGCAGATTGGGAATGTTTACGGCAATTGTACTTTTGGATATGAATCCGTTTATAGGATTTATTATCAGCTTTTTAGGCAATATTTTACCAATTCCTTTTATTCTGCTGCTTATAAACTGGATATTTGAGATATTCAAAAAAATCCCGGGTCTTAAAAATATTGTTTTATGGCTTGAAGAAAAGACATTAAAAAAACGTGATAAAATCGATAAATACGGAATCTGGGGATTGCTCCTCTTTGTTGCTATTCCGCTTCCGGGTACAGGCGGTTGGACAGGTGCACTTCTCGCATCCCTGCTTCATCTTGATAAAAAGAAAAGCTTTGGTGTAATATCAATCGGTGTATTCATTGCAGGACTGATTATTACTATACTCAGTCTGGTTTTCGGTGCAGTAGTTTTTTAAATGAAAAAAGAAGAAAGCTTTTTAATCGCAATCTGCAAAGCTTATCTGACAGGCAATGATGTCGATATTCCGGCTGATATTGATTGGAAAGAGCTTTATAAGCTGACCAGACATCACAATCTTTTAGGCATATGCTATTGCGTACTGAATATTTCAAAACAAAAAGTTAATATACCGACCGGCTTTATGGCTGCTGCAGAAAATAAATTTTTTGACTTAATTTATCTTTGCCAGTGCCAAACAAATTGTATGGATGAGGTTAACGACCTATTTAGCAGTTCTGAAATACGCTATATCCTGTTTAAGGGTGCAGTATTAAGAAATTACTACTCTGTGCCTGAAAGCCGTGCTATGGGCGATATAGACCTTTTAATTGATAAGGATAACCGTGACAAGGTAAAAAAAATCCTGACAAGTGCGGGTTTTATATGCACCGAGCAAAACGGACCTGTATACAATTACCGACGCAATAATGTTCTGCTTGAGGTTCACACACGTATTATTAGTGAATTCGGCGATGATGCTTTCTGTGACGCTTTTGAAAATGCCCGATTTGACGACTATAAGGGCATGCTTAATGACAATTATCATATGGCATATCTGATTTCACATATTGCACATCATTTCAAATTTTACGGTGCCGGAATCAGACACGTGCTTGACCTTGCAATCCTGCAGCAAAAAAAGGATATTGACCTTGATATTGTTTTGGACATGCTCAGACCAATAGGTCTTGATACCTTTGGTCGTGTAATTCTTTCGGTATGCTATGAATGGTTCGGCATCGGCAGGCAATTTGTTGACAATACAGAAAAAACACAGCGGTATTTATGTAAAAGCGGTGTGTTCGGAGCAATGAATGAAAACAAGGGTGCAATTGTTACCAGAAAGGAGCTTGAAAAAAGCGGTAAATCGAGTTCTTTTATAGTTAAGCTCAAGCTTGCCTTTCCACCATATGAAAGACTTAAAAATATTGATTACATCAGATTTATTGAGGGCAGACCATGGCTGACCCCATACGCTTGGTTCTACAGATTTTTCTATAATTTAAAACACAGAAAATCATTTATGACAAAAACCATCAGCGAAATTGATAATAAGGAAACACAACAGCTTGCAAAAATGGAGCTTGATTATTTTGAGGAGATAGGATTATGAAAATATTTTTTATTGTATTAACCGCAATTATACTTATCCTGATAACACTCTCTATATCATGGTTTTTGACTATGAAGGCAAATGGAAAATGTCCGTTATGCGCAATCAAAAAAATTACCAAGCCCAGAAAAATTACAATGGATATTTCCGAAATGCCTGATTATGACAATGGCGTTGCTAAAACTCCGCCTATGGGATGGTCAAGCTGGAATACATTTCGCAATCATATTGATCAGGATATGATTATGGAGGTTGCACACGCAATGGTTGACAGCGGACTTGCCGATGCAGGCTACAAATATGTTAATCTTGATGACTGCTGGCAAAGCTCTATGCGTGATGCTGACGGAAAGCTGCAGGGTGATTTAAAAACTTTCAGCAGAGGTATTCCTCAGCTTATCAAAGACATTAACGAGCTTGGCTTAAAGGTTGGTCTTTATTCTTCAAATGGTACACATACCTGCGAGGATATGCCTGCCTCTCTCGGAAAGGAAGATCTTGATGCAAAAACAATGGCATCGTGGGGCTGTGAATTTTTCAAATATGATTTTTGTCACAGCAAGCCTATAAGCGGTGATTGTCCTTCCATTGAGAAAATCGAACTCAATGGAATTGATGAAGAGAATATTGAGTGCGAGCTGACATTAAATCCTGAGGATGCAGAGCTTACAGGAAGAGCCAAAGTTATTAAGCTTTCTGAACTTCCGAGCGGAAAAGCTATCGCTTATCTTAATCATGGTGCAGGTGCAGCAAGCTTCAGAATAATTACTCTTCCTGAAGGCAAATATGCACTGACTGTTGTTCATCAAAAAACCTTCAGAAGACGCGAAAGCTATGCACAGATTACAGTAAACGGAAAAATGCATGAGATTTTCTTCCCATACGGCAAGGGCTTCAGCGATTCAGGCAGAACACAAATCATTGTTGAACTGAAAGACGGCGAAAATATAATCACGATTCAGAATCCTGTTGCAACTGTTGCAGACTCATCATTTGTTCAGTATAAGCGTATGGGTGAAGCATTGAAAAACGCTTCACAGGAATGGGCAAAATTCACCGATACCGAGGAAAAACCGATTGTTTATTCAATCTGTGAATGGGGCACGGCAATGCCTTGGGATTGGGGTAAAAAAGCAGGTAATATGTGGCGCACAACACATGATATTATGCCTATATGGAAAAGTATTGAGCTGCTCTACAAATTCACTGTTAATAAGTATGAATGTGCGGGTCCCGGTGGCTGGAATGATCCGGATATGCTCGAAGTTGGCAACGGAAAGCTTACAGAAAATGAAAACAAAGCGCATTTTTCACTGTGGTGTATGCTTGCATCTCCGCTTATGCTTGGTAATGATGTAAGAAAATTTGTTGATGGCAGCAACAATGCTGTTGACGGAAATGCAGCACTTAAAATTGTAACAAACAAGCATCTTATCGCTATTGATCAGGATACACTCGGTAAGCCTGCAAAACGTATAAAAAAATCCGGCAGTGTTGATATTCTGGCCCGACCGCTTGCAAATGGTGATGTTGCACTCTGCCTGTTTAATAAAGCATCAAGAAACAGAAATGTTCACTTCAATCTGAACGAACTTCTTAATGACGAATACCTTAATATATCGTCATCTGCTGAATATGAGCTGCACGACCTTTGGGATGATGAAAGAGCAAACGCTTCAATCGTTTCAGCATCCTTGCCAAAACACAGTGTAAAGGTTTACAGAATTAAATCGTTATAATAAGCAACAGGGTGGTTTATTTCCACCCTGTGTTTTTTCTATTAATAACTCCTAAAGAAAAAGTTAAGATATAGCAAAGATAATTGAAATCATAAATTCAATTTGCTATTATTTAAAAAACGGAATTATAAATTACATTGTATTAAAATCTTAATATAATGTAAATTCACCCCGATATTTATTGACAACATAACTGCCATGTGATAAATTTGATTTTGAACTGTAATGTGCACTATAGCACAGTTTTAAGGCAAATCCTAAGGAGTAAAAATGAAAAATATTCTTGAATATATAGAAGGCAGTGCAGCCGCTTATCCCGACAAAATTGCCTTTGCTGATACTGAAAATTCCATAACCTACAGCGGACTTCTGAACGATGCTAAAAGCATTGGCACAAAGCTATCCTCAATCGGTGAAAAGAACAGACCTGTTGCAGTTTATCTTGATAAGAGTATAAAAACACTTTGTGCAATGTTTGGTGTTGTTTACAGCGGTAATTTTTATATCATTATTGATTCTGAAATGCCGGTCGACCGAATAAACAAAATTTTCAGCGGATTATCCCCTGTCGCAATCATCACAGACGATGCATACCTTGATAACGCAAAGCAGCTTGAGGTTGACGGAAAAATATTTCTTTATAATGAATCTGCAAATGCACAGATAGATGAAAGTACACTTGCCAAAATACGTGACAGACAGATTGACACAGATCCGCTTTATGCACTTTACACCTCGGGTTCAACGGGTATGCCAAAGGGTGCGGTGCTCAGCCATAAAAATGTTATATCCTATACAGAATGGTTTTCAAAAACCTTTGACATCAGCAGTGAAACCGTTTTCGGAAATCAGACACCGTTTTACTTTTCAATGTCTGTATCTGATGTTTATTCAACAATCAAAAGCGGTGCAACACTCTGTATTATACCGAAAGCCTGCTTCTCGTTCCCTATTAACCTGATAAAATTTTTGAATGAAAACAAAGTAAATACAATATATTGGGTGCCATCGGCAATTTCAATTGTTGCAAATTTAAAATTATTTGACTATCTCAAGCCTGAGCATCTTAAAAAGGTGCTTTTCGCAGGCGAGGTTATGCCGACAAAGCAGCTTAATTACTGGATTCATAATCTTGATAAGGATATACTTTTTGCAAATCTGTACGGTCCTACTGAAACAACCGACATCTGCACATATTATGTTGTGGACAGGCAGTTCAGGGATGACGAACCGCTGCCGATTGGCAGACACTGTGATAACTGCGATGTTATGATTGTTACTGACAAAAATAAGCTTGCAAAGGTTGGAGAAGAAGGCGAGCTGTATGTCCGCGGTTCATTTGTAGCATACGGCTACTACGGCAATGACGAAAAGACAAAGTCAGCATTTGTACAAAATCCGCTTAATCCGTATTATCCTGAAATTGTTTACAAAACAGGTGACCTTGTTAAAGAAAATGAAAAGGGTGAAATTATGTATATCACCCGAAAGGATTTTCAAATTAAACGAATGGGCTATCGTGTCGAGCTTGGTGAAATCGAAACCGCTGCTGGCTCAATAGAAAACATTGAGGAATGTGTTTGTGTATTCGATAAATCGAGTGACAAAATCATTCTGGTTTATCAGGGCAAAAAACTCACAGCTGAGGAAATACTGAAATGCCTCAAAGCAAAAATACCGGGTTATATGATGCCTGACAGAGTTGAAAAAGTCGCCCTTATGCCGCATAATCAGAATGGCAAGATTGACAGAAAGGCTGTCACTGCAATGATGTGTGACAACAAATAAATAATCATTTGGGCATTGCCCGTTATACTGCCGAACAGGCAATTAATAATTTTAAAAAAAGAGGAAAAGAAAATGGAAAGATTGATTGAACTTTTAGAGACATTAAAACCAAACGTTACTTTCACAAAGGATACAAGACTTGTGGATGATAAAATTTTTGACAGCCTTGGTATGATTTCACTGGTTGCTGAAATTGCAAACGAATTTGACATTGTAATTTCACCAATGGAAATTGTTCCTGAAAACTTTGAAACTGTTGAAACCCTTTACGAAATGATAGAAGAGCTTATTGACGAGGACTGATAAATGACCTATACCTCATTTGAATTTTTTATAATTTACTTCGGGGTAACATATCTTCTTTACAGCATTATCCCTCAAAAGGCAAAATGGTGCGTTTTGCTTGCAGGCTCACTGATTTTTTATGTTATTGCATCAGGCGGTCATATTGAATTTTTACTGCTCAGTGCTCTTATCATATGGGCGGTGGGTATGGTTATTCAAAAGTTGAATGACACCTTCGCTGAAAAGAAAAAGCTTGTTGCCAAGGAAGAAAGAAAACAGCTTAAAATTAAATATAAAAATTACAAGCTGGCTGCTCTTTCTGTCGGCGTAATTTCCAACCTTGCATTTTTGCTTGTACTGAAATATGCAAACTTTTTCGGCGGAACAATCAACACGCTTTTTTCTGCTAACCTGCCGGAACTGAAATTGGTTCAGCCGCTTGGAATATCGTTTTACACCCTACAGGCAATCAGCTATATCACCGATATTTACAGAGGCAGGTACAAGGCGTGCAAAAATCCGCTTAAGATTACACTCTACCTATCCTTTATGCTGACAATTATTGAAGGACCAGTAGCACGATATAACCAATTGGGCACACAGCTTGCAGAGGGCAGGAAATTTGAATTTAAAAATCTTGTCTATGGTGCACAGCTTGTTGTATGGGGACTTTTCAAAAAGGTCGTAATTGCTGACAGAGCGGCTGAGCTTGTAAATAATGTATTTGACGAGCCCAGCTTTGACAGCGGTATGATTATCCTTGCTGCAACGCTATTTTACACCTTACAGCTTTACTGCGATTTCTCAGGTATAATGGATGTTGTAGTCGGTCTTGGCGAAATGATGGGCATTGAGCTGCCCAAAAACTTTAACCGCCCGTTCTTTGCAAAAACAATCAATGAATTCTGGCAGAGATGGCACATCACGCTCGGCGGATGGCTGAGAGATTATATTTTTTACCCTATCTCGCTTTCCAAACCATTTATGAAGCTGTCAAAAAATGCGAGAGCTAAATTCAATCCATATTATGCTAATCTTATACCCACATCCATAGCATTGTTTTTTGTATGGTTTACAAATGGTATGTGGCATGGTGCTGCATGGAAATACATTGTTTACGGTCTTTACTACTACGCACTTATGATGATTGGTCTTTTTGCAGAGCCAATCAGTGCAAAGGTTTGCCAAAAGCTTAAAATAAACAGAGAAAGTAAAATATTTGGCCTTTTCCAAATAATAAGGACCTTTCTTATTGTTAATTTCGGTATGCTCATTTTTAGAGTGGACAGCCTTAAAACACTCGGCACAGCTATTAAAACCGTATTTGTAAACCCTAATTTTGCATCACTTTCAATCGGAAGCAGAAATGGCCTCGGACTTGATTTAAAAGACTATGCAATTTTGCTGATTGGTGCTATAATAATATTTACAGTAGGCATAGTGCAGGAAAAGGGTGTCAAAATTCGCGAAAAAATTTCAACACTTCCGTTTATAATTAAGTTCATAATTTATATGCTTGCCATATTCAGTGTTATCATTCTTGGTGCATACGGCGAGCATTACGGTGCAGTTGATTTGCTTTATGCTAACTTCTGATAAAAAATAAAACAGCCCGACAAGTAAAATACTTGTTGGGCTTAGGCAATGAATAGAAATACGAACCTGCCCAAAATGCAGAAATACCTCCGCATTCCGAGTATTTTTAACACAAAGTAATGGCAAATCAGCCTATTTTAACCACGGTCTGGATTACTGCTCATTGCCCAAGGTATAATTATGAGGGAAAATAAAAAAGAAAAAAGTAAAAACTCAATAGGTATAAACATCATTAAGCTTGTCAGCTTCGGACTTGTTTTTGTTATGCTGCTCGAGATTTTGTCAGCTACCGTATTTTCAAAATCGAATGCAACTACCTTTAAAAACAATTTTATGAATGCTTATAACTATGTTAACGAAGTTGAGGATAGTATTGATATTGTCGCACTGGGTAACAGCAATATGTATTCTGCGCTTTGTCCGCTCAAGCTGTGGGACGAGCAGGGATATACAAGCACAATTATTGCATCACCGAGACAGACAGCAGCAATCACATCAACCTTGCTTGAGGATGTGTTGAAAACACAGTCGCCAAAGCTTGTTATACTTGAAGCAGATATGTTTTATGAGGGCATTGAGCTTAATGAAAATATAGTGGATGAAAGCAATTCTAAAAAACGTCTGCCCGTTATTCCCTATATTACAGATGATAAAATCACCACAGATATACAAAATCGGCTCACTGTTTTCCTTTTGCATGATCAATGGAAAAGTATGATTGCAAACCCTGCCAACATCGGCGATGATGCAATGTTTAACCACGGATATTTTTTTAATAATGAAATAAAAGAGACAAGTCCGAACAGCAATATGGATTATACACAGCAGATTGAGCTGTTACCGGATGAAGCTATTCTTTATATGAACAAAATAATTGATATCTGCAGCAAAGAAAACATCAAGCTGATGCTTATTAATTCACCTTCACTGAACACATGGACATATGCAAGGCATAATGCAGTCGAACAGTTTGCAAAGGATAACGGCATCTACTATCTCGACTTTAATGCACTTGAGGATTACGAAATAGAATACAACAAGGAGTTCCGCGATAAGGGTATACATGTAAATTATTACGGATCATCAAAAATCACCACATATGTCGGCAATTATATCGCAGAAAATTATCAGGGATTAATTGATGATAAACGTGAAAATTCAGACTTTTCATCATGGAATGATGACCGAGACAGATTTATTGAATATTACAGAATAGAAAACTTTTAATAATAAATATATTAAAAAGGCTGCCTCACGTTACTTTCGTGAGACAGCTTTTTTAATGACAACTGACTTTCCCGTTAATCTTACTTGCTTTAAAATCAAAAATAATATAAAATGTAGATAAAGATTATTATAAGGGGGAGAAATTATGAATATCTTAAAAAAAGCGGCAGCTGTTTTAATGGGCTGCACAATACTGATTACGGCAGCAATACCGTTAACAGCCTTTGCTGAGCCTGCAAAGCAAAACGTGGAGGAAAGTATGGAACTTAAATTTAATGAAAACGGTGAATTTAAAATCCTTGCTATTGCAGACACACAGGACACGGACAATCCACAGAAGGAAATGCTGGATATTTTAAACAATACGCTTGACGATGTTAAGCCCGATCTTGTTGTTTTCCTTGGTGACAACACTGCCGGCTGGTGGAAGGGTGTTACAAAAGAAAAAACAGCCACTGCTATCCGCAAATTAATTGAGCCTGTCGACAAAAGGAATGTGCCTTTTGCTATTGTATACGGCAATCATGACCACGAGGGACTGTGTGATAAAAACAATGGTATGACAGAAGAAGAAGCAAAGGAATTTATGCTTTCCGTTTATCAGGAATTTCCTACCTGTCTTGCGATTGAGGGTGAGGAAATGACTGGCTGCGGTACATACAATCTTTTAATCAAGGACCATACAGGTGAAAAGAACATTTTCAATCTCTGGCTGATGGATTCAAATCCGTATTATGAAAACGGCTATGGTTTTGTTCAGCCTGATCAGAGGGATTGGTATATTAAAACCTCAAATGAGCTGAAAGAAGCAAACGGCGGAACTCCGCTGCCTTCCCTTCTTTTTCAGCATATTGCAGTACCCGAGGTTTACAAGCTTGCAGAATCATCCAACTCTCCCGGCAACGGCTATGTTCACGGAAACACAGCTATGTTCAGGGATAAATATTGGAAAGCTTCTTCAGATATCCTTCAGGGAAGCTTCGAGGAGGGTCCATGCCCTGCCGATGTTGAGCACGACCAGTTTGAAACCTGGAAAAATCAGGGTGACATTATAGGTGCTTTCTTCGGTCACGATCATCCGAATGATTATTTGGGAGAGCTTGACGGAATCAAGCTTTGTGCCGTTCCTGCTGCCGGCTATTACAGCTATGGCTGGAATCACGGTGCAAGAACGATCACTCTGCACGAAAATGACTTAACCGATTTTGAAACAGAAATCCTCAGAGCTGACGACATTCTCGGATATGAGGTTAAGCCGGCTTATAAAGACAAGCACGGATATAATGAATATAAAACCAAGTTTTTACCGGGTGTTATAGGCGGCACAGCAGGAGCTGTTGTTTTGGCCGCTGCTGTTACAGGAATCGTATTATTCATTAAAAAGAAAAAAGCAAAATAATATAAAAAGGGGCTGTCTCACATTACTGCTATGAGACAGCCCCTTTGTTTTATTGCTTATATTTTAATTTAATTACCAAATTAAGAACATTCTTTGCTGTGCGTTCAAGCTCTGCGCGGCTGATACCATACGGCTTTTTCATCGTAGCAAGGAGTGTACCATCGGATTTATACTTTTTATCTGTATACTTACCGCCCGGCATATACACATCAACCTGTGCACGCACACGGTAAGCATTATCCTTGATAATCGGGAATTCAGGGCTCTTTGAGCTTTGCATCCACCAATCAGTCATAACATTGCCTGTATACCCCCACTCACCTCTGAGCACGGTAGTAACCAGGTCATAATTATAATGGCTCCACACACCGTTGATTTTATTATAGCTTGTCATAATATTGAGCGGCGCGCTCTCCTTAACACAGATTTCAAATCCCTTTAAATAAATTTCACGCAGTGCTCTTTGTGACACACGTGAATCATTTTTAGTTCGCTTTACTTCCTGATTATTGCAGGCAAAATGCTTAGGACAGGCTGACACACCAACACTCTGAATACCATTAACATATGCAGCTCCCATTTTACCTGACAAAACAGGATCCTCAGAAAAATATTCAAAATTTCTTCCGCAAAGCACATTACGCTGAATATTCATACCCGGTGCGAGCTGAATGTCTGAACCAACCTTTACCATTTCAGCACCCATAACCGAAGTAAGCTCGCTGACCAAATCACAGTTGAAGGTTGCCGCAAGTGCAGTACCGCATGGAATAAGCGAAGTGTATTTCTTTATACGGATACCTGCGGGACCGTCGGTAGTAATCAGCGGTTTTACACCCTTTTCACGCAACGACGGAATAATTCCGCCAAAGGCACCTGCATTGCCGACAACACCAAGGTCACTGTTCATCATACCCTGACCGCGTGTAAGTGCCTCAAGCTCTTCATTGCTGAGCTGTGTAATAAATTCATCGAGGCTGATTTTTCCGCTTGCAACATCTGAAAGCTTGTAACCCTTATCACCCTCAAAGCCGATTTCCAAAGGCATATTTTTAATGATTCGATCACGAAGATACGGTTTTGATGGCTCAACCTCTTCATAAGCAGGAACAAATTTTCCGTCCTTTTCCATAACAGCAAGACGGTTAAATCTGTTCTGAACACCGCATACCTCATCAAGCTGTTTTACGACTTCATAATCAAGCTGTACACTGCCCGCCTTAATATCTGTGCGAACACTACTGCCCACATAAAATACATATTCGCCCTGTTCGATTACATAAGCAAATTTATTGCCGCTCACACCTGTATCATCAAAGCTTGAAATATCATAGAGGTTAAAACTGAATGTTATTTCCTCGCTCTCACCTGCTGCAAGCTCCTGGGTTTTAGCAAAAGCAACAAGACTTCTTGCAGCCTTGGACAACTTACCCTGTGGTGCACTGACGTAAAGCTGCACAACCTCTTTACCGCTGAGTGCCCCGATATTTTTAACATTTACAATAACATTAAAGCACTCACCATTTTGTTCAAATGAGATAGGATTAATTTCAAAATCGGTATAACTTAAACCAAAACCGAAGGGATAAAGTGCTTTTTCTTTGTCAAAGGTTTCAAAATATCTGTAGCCTACAAAAATATCCTCGGTATAATTGTTAAAATCCATACCGCCAAAATTTTCGGAGCTTGGGTAGTCATCATAATTTTTTGCAATGGAGCAAGGCAGCTTGCCGCTTGGATTCGTTTTGCCTGCAAGTACATTTGCAAGTGCATTGCCGCTCTCCATACCGCACTGCCAAGCATAAACAACAGCGGAGATTTTATCGCCGTATTTTTCTGTCCATGACATATCAATAATATTACCGCAGTTCATGATTACTGCAACCCTGTCAAAATTTGCAGTAACTGCATCAAGCATATAAATCTCGGTATCCGTTAAATAATAGCTGCCTCTTTCAAGTTTATTTTCCCTGTCCTCACCAGCAGCTCTGCCAAGCACGACAAGTGCTATATTGCTGTTTTTTGCTGCATCAGAAATGGCATTTCCGCAAATATCCATTTCAGGATAACACATCGGCCAATGTCCCCAAAAGCCATGGTCAGCAGGATTGTTTTTGCACCAATCCTCATAAACACGCAGCAAAGGAATATAAATATTAACCCCCGCATTTTTCAGACCATCAATCAAATTAACTGTATAAGGTGCAATTACATCGCCGCCGCTTCCGTAGCCGACATAAAAATAGTCAAGCTGGCATCTGCCGAAAACTGCAACAGTATCATTTTCTCTGATAGGCAATGCATTATCTTTATTTTTTAAAAGTACAATACTTTCCTCTGCTGCATTAAGCGCAACAGGCGGCATAGCCTCAAAAATAACGGCTTTACCTTCGGCAGTATTTTCCTCCTGCATAACACCATTATTTGTAACCTTATCTGCTATTTTCTGAACAAGCTTGTTAAATTGCGATTTAATATTCATATCAGTCACCTATTATCCTTATTGTATCGCCCATATCCTCTAACTGTCTGAAGGTCGGACGTTCAAAACCTGTCTGATTTGGGGTATGGAAGGTAAGCATTAATTTGTCATCTGCTTTGAAAATCATACCATGACCGCCGTCATTTGTAACAAGCGGTGGGAGATGAATAAACTTACCGTCAATTTCACCGTTATCTGACTTTGCTGCACACTGTGCATACTTATGGTCGATAAAGGTTGACCATATCAGCAAAAGCTCACCGGCTGTTGTTCGATACATAAACGGACCGTCTGTTATATAATGCTCGCCCGCAGACTTAACATCTGCCCATTCGGGTGAAGAGCCTGAGAAAAGATACACACTCTCACCGACTGCACTTTTCAAATCGTCACTCAGCTTAACATAGCATACTGTTCCGTCAATAATCTGTGTATGCTCGTGACAGAATACAAGATAAGGCTCGCCCTTTTTGTCGATATACAGTGTACCGTCAAGACATTCCCAATCCTGTGGGGTAACTGCTTTTGGCGAATGTATTTCGAAAGGACCAAGCGGCGTATCAGCCTTTAAAACAAATACACCCCTTAAACCATTCTCACGGGTAAAGGTTGCAAACATATAAAAGTGATTTTTATACTTATGCACCTCAGGTGCCCAATTCACCTCACGGTTGAAGCCGCTTTTTTCGGAATCAAAACAGCAGATTGGCTCACTCCACTCTTCAAGATCTTTTGAAGTATAAACATCAAAGCCACCAACCTTCTTACCGAAGTCCTGTGCTCTTGTTCCGTAAAGATAATATGTATCATCATCCTTTAAAATAAATGGGTCACGAATATTAATATCACTTAATTTCATATTTCCACCTCAGAAATTTGTAATTATTATTTTTTCAACCAACTCAGCTGTAGGAAAGTCACAATAAATCATACCATAATATTTACTCTTATCCAGCGGATAAGCCATAAACTGCGGATTAACATATTTGGAATTGTTATAAGGCCCTTTTAATCCCCCCGCGGTTGAAAGATAATTTATTATATAATTACCGTCAAACGGCTTCATTGTGTCAAGGAACGGCTTTATACATTCATTCCATCGCGGTACAGGTTTATATTTATATCTGTCCTGCACAATAAAGGTCATTTCATTATCACCACTTGTTTTTAAAATAAGCGGCTGAGGAACAGCTGCATCCTGCTCCTCCCATTTTGAAAAATCAATGCCTGTGTTTTCGTCTGTATACTCTGTTCTGTCTGTCATCGGACAGCGGCGGATAAGAACAATTTTACCCCTGCATTCAGATAAAAGCGGCGGCTTATTTTTTAAATACCACTTGTCTTCACTGCCTTTTATATATGTATTATAAAGGATATCAAATGATTTGGCTCTATCATATTTATCACTTCTGTCATCCTTAAACTGAAAGACGATTGACTCGCTCGGATTTTCATTTAAAAATCTGTAACAATGCGAAAGTACATCAGCCATATCCATCCACGCAGAAAAATGGCTGCGATTGACAAAGGCTTTGGTAAAAGCATGCACCATACCCAATCTCTCACCATTCGGCTTTACACGGATATCAAGCCCTCTTATACCAAGGCAGAGCTGTTCATAAATATTTCTGTTCTGACATCTTGCAATATGGGAAAGCTGTACATACTGTGTTACACAATCATGTGTTCCAGCCATATTAAGGCTGAACAAATCGGTATTATCAGTAATATCACTCATCCATTTTTTTAAATTCATACTTATCACCAAAAATACTATATCATTTTTAGTTAATAATATCAATTGAAAAAATACATAATGTACCTTATAATTAAAATGATGATAAGGTACCGGAGGATAATATGTAGATATTCAGCACAAAAGGCAGAATAACCCCTGCCAATGACAAAACAAATCTTATGCACAGATTTGACGTGCCCGAAAATGTAAAGGTATTGAAAATAAAATATCATTACTCTCCCAAAACACTTGAAAACCGAGAAAAAGCAGTAGCAATTATACACAACTGCTTTGATAAATATGATGAAACCTTAATCGGCAGACCGGCCGACTATCTGCCTGTTAAAAATCTTGTTACACTATCATTGGACGGCTGCGGAATTTACCGCGGCGCTGCACACAGACAGGATGATACGCAAGAGCATATTATCAGTGCTGATTTTGCATCACCCGGATTTATGAAGGGTAAAATCACAGCAGGCGAATGGGATATTGTTCTGAATGTCCATAGTGTATCATGCGACGTTGATTATGAAATTGAAATTGAAGGAGAGGTGGAATAAATGAGTTATCTTCCCTGTGAACTGCACTGCCACACTGTTCATTCCGACGGTGCATTTCAGGTAAATGAGCTTTTAGAGGCTGCCAAAGCAGATCACCTCGCACTTATTGCCCTGACTGACCACAACACCTTCTCAGGTCATGCCGAACTTGATGATTCGCTTCTTCCTGCAATAAAAGGTATTGAATGGACTACATATTTTGGTCATATGCTTGTATTGGGTGCAAAGGAATTTGTTGACTGGCGTGATGCTGTGCCCAATAACATTGATGAAAAAATTAAGGCTGTCAAAGCAGCCGGCGGTATCGTCGGCATTGCACACCCATTTCAAATGGGCTCTCCCATATGTACAGGCGGAAGATGGGAATTCAACATAAAAAACTGGAACAATGTTGATTATATGGAAATCTGGCACGAAGATCTGACAAGCATTAAAAGCGAAAACAAAAAATCACTTGCTCTGTGGACCTCACTGCTTGACAAAGGCTATAAGATTGCTGCTTCCTACGGCAGAGACTGGCACAGACCGGAAAAAAGCGGTCATTATGGCTGCACCTATGTTGATATTGACGGAGAAATTAATGCCAAACACGCAATCCGTGCACTAAGGCTTGGAAAAACCGTTGTATCTACAGGTGCAAAGTTCTTTTTCAGAGTACACAGACACGGAAATACCTATTCTATTGGTGATACTGTACGCAAAGGCACCTATACCTTCAGCTTTTTTACAGATTTGCATTCACGTATGAAAAATGCCGGAGAAGAATCAGTTAAATACAAAACCATTAAAATTGTCACTAATGGTGGAAAAACCGTACTTGAGACAAGATTTGACGAAAGACACGTAAGGCTCAGGCTTGAAAAAAATCACTGGTACCGTGCTGAGCTTTGGGGTACTGTTGACGGCGAAAGCAATCCGCTTGCAATTACCTCTCCTTTATACTGCGAATAAATATTCATTTATGCGGCATAAAAGCATAAAATTTTACATAAATTTAACATAAATCATACTGCTTTTTAACCGGGCACATTTACTATATAGCTTGTTTTATAGGCGATGATAAGATTATAGGGTGATTTAGAGGTATAGATATGACAATATTTGACTTGTTAACACTAATCGGAGGACTTGCAATGTTCCTGTTCGGTATGAACGTAATGGGAGGCAGTCTTGAAAAAATCAGCGGCGGTAAGCTTGAAAGCATACTTGAAAAAATGACGAATAACCGAATCAAGGGCTTATTCCTCGGTTTGGTTGTAACCGCTATTATACAGTCCTCAGGTGCTGTAACTGTTATGGCAGTAGGCTTTGTAAACAGTGGTATTATGGCACTCAAGCAGGTTATCGGCATAATTATGGGTGCACACATAGGCACAACTGTTACTGCGTGGCTGCTGTCACTTACAGGCATTGAGGGCTCTAACATATTTATTCAGCTGCTCAAGCCGTCATCCTTTGCACCCGTACTTGCCTTTATAGGCATAATCATCAATATGTTTGCAAAGGGCGACAAGAAAAAGAATGTTGCCAATATACTTATAGGCTTCGCAATACTTATGATGGGTATGAACACAATGAGCAGTGCAGTCTCAGGTCTCAAGGATGTACCTGAATTTACAAGCCTGCTCCTCAAATTCTCCAATCCGCTGCTCGGTGTAATTGCAGGAGCACTGCTCACAGCAGTTTTGCAAAGCTCATCTGCATCTGTCGGTATTTTACAGGCACTTTCTGCTACCGGTGCAGTATCCGTTTCAGTTGCATTCCCGATCATTCTCGGAATGAATATCGGAGCTTGTATGCCGGTTCTGATTTCTGCAATCGGCACAAACAAAAACGCAAAGAGAACAGCAGGTGTTAATGTTGTGCTGGCAGTCAGCGGTGTTACACTTGCAATGATAGTATTCTATGGTGCAAATGCCATTTTCGGTCTGCCGTTTTTTGCGGAACAGGTTAACGCAACCAGTATTGCGGTTATTCACTCTGTATTCAATATATTTGCTGCTGCTGTTCTTTTCCCATTCGGCGGAGTATTTGAAAAGCTTATGTACAAAATCATCAAGGATGATCCGCACACAGACAAGGCAAACGAGGAAACCACACTTATTGAAGATCGTTTTCTTCTCTCCCCTGCTTATGCACTTGATAAAATCAAGGAAAAATGCGATGAAATGGCACTGCTTGCAAAAACGAATATTTCAATGAGCCTTGATTTTCTGAAAATATACAGCAAAAATAAGGATGAAAAAATCAGCAAAAATGAAAAACTGCTCGACCAGTATGAAGACGAGCTTGAGACATATTTAGTACAAATCAGTGCACTTGATCTGGGCATTAACGATTCAATGCGTCTGAGTAAATATTCACACGCTATCGGTAACTTTGAACGTATAGGTGACTATGGTGTAAACATTCTCAAAACCAAAAGAAAAATGCACAAGGAAAGAATTCACTTTACTGAGGATGCAAACAAAGAGCTTGACATTATGGCAAAGGCAGTTAAGGAGATTATTGAGAATTCAACCAATGCCTTTATTAATAATGACATAGAGCTTGCACAAACAATTGAGCCGCTTGAGCAGGTTATAAACAACCTTAAAGCTCAGCTTCGTGCAAGGCATTCAAGACGAATGAGTGACGGTGAATGCACGATTGAAAATGGTATGTTGTTCTTTGATATCATTAACTCTTTTGAGCGTATTGCCGATCACTGCTCAAATCTTGCAGTATGTATTATTGAGCTTTCACAGGGCAGCTATCAGACACACAGTTATCTTAAAGAGGTTAAAAATTCAGACAATAAACACTTTATGGAAAGCTTTGAAGAGTATCTGAATAAATATGCGATAAGATAAACAATAGTTTATATACAAATATTGAGGTTAATATAATATGGAAAATAACCGACTTGTATACATTGTCGAGGATGACACATCAATTCGTGAGCTTGAAATGTATGCACTGAAAAATTCCGGATTTGAAACAATAGGTCTTGCGGATGGTACGGCCTTTTACAAAGCACTCGATAAAAAAATACCTGACATTGTTCTGCTTGACATTATGCTGCCGCAGGACGACGGACTTCATATATTAAAAAAAATAAGGAGTACACCCCAGTACAGCGATATTCCCGTAATTATGGTAACAGCCAAAACGAGCGAAATTGATGCTGTTAAAGGACTTGATATGGGGGCAGACGATTATATAACCAAGCCATTCGGTGTTATGGAGCTTGTGTCGAGAGTAAAAGCAATACTAAGAAGAACAGAAAAAAGAGCAAAGCCGATACTTGAATATAAAAACATCGAGCTTGACGAGGGCAGACACACCGTGCTTATAAACGGCAGTGAAATTGAGCTTACATACAAGGAATATGAAATACTCAAACATCTTATAAGAAATAAGGGTATTGTGCTTACACGTGACAGACTTATGGAAATTGTATGGGGCTATGACTTTGAGCAGGGTAACAGAACTGTAGATGTTCATATTCAGTCCCTGCGAAAAAAACTCGGCAATGCAGGCGAGTATATCAAAACAATCAGAAATGTAGGATACAAGGTTGGTGATTAAATGACTAAAAAAACCTTATCAAAAATCCTTGCTTTCGGTATAGCAGTTATTGCCATAACAGCTATTGTTGTTGTGGCAATATTTTATTATTACAGTGACAATCAGCTGAGAGAAAGTGTTGAGGCACTGGCAGACGGCCATTTCTCAAGTATACTGCTTTGCTTTGCAATTGCCATTATAGCTGTTATTGCAATGGCGGTTGCAATAAGCATTGCAATAACTAAAAGCATTATGAAACCGATTGAGGAATTAGGAAAAAATCTTGACAATCTTGAAAACGTAAAAATATATGATGAACTCAAACCGCTTGTAAATGCATTAAAAGAAGAAAAAGAAAAACAAAAGATACTTGATAAACAAAAAAAGCAATTTACTGCAAATGTGTCACACGAACTAAAAACTCCACTGACCTCTATTGCAGGCTATGCAGAGCTAATTGAGACAGGTATCGCCTCTGAACCTGACATCAAACCCTTTGCATCAATCATACGCAAGCAGGCACTCAGACTTGTCACACTGAGCGAGGATATTATTCAGCTGTCACAGCTTGAGGAAAACGACGGTGAAAAAATCGCATTCTCATCTATTGACCTTTTTGAAGTAGCCCAACGCTGTACACAAGTATTGTCAGTCAATACACGTACAAAGGATATTACGATGACTCTGGAGGGCCAAAGTACCTTTATTAAAGCAAATTCTTCACTGCTTGAGGAGCTTGTATATAATCTGTGCGACAACGCAATAAGATATAACAAAGAAAACGGCACAGTAACAATTAAGGTTATCCCCAGCCAAAACGGTGCGGTTTTATCAGTATCAGACACAGGTATAGGTATTGAAGAAAAATATCAGGAACGTGTATTCGAACGATTCTTTCGTGTTGATAAGAGCCGAAGCAAGGCAACAGGCGGCACCGGATTAGGACTTGCTATAGTCAAACATATAGCACAAATACACGGAGCACAGCTTAAGGTTGAAAGTGTTTTTGGCGAAGGAACTACAATATCCGTATACTTCCAAAAATAAAATTAAAAAACATATTGAAAAATATTTCATTTTAGTATATTATAGATAAGTAATATAATGCAATATACTGCAAAGAAGGGGAATTTTTATGAAACAAAAATCCAAACTCGGTAAATTTAATTTATTTTTGCTTGTTGTTCTTGTTATTGCACTCGTTGCAAACGTTGTTGTAATTTCAACAAAGAGTGTTCCTGTTGCAGCTGATGCAAATGCAAATGAAGCTGCAGAAGATGTTGCTGTAATTGATGCTTTTGCTGCAGGTACATACGGCGGTGTTGAATTTGCAAGCATTGACGATGTAGTTAAATACTACGCAGATGCTTATAACAAGACAAAGACACAGACAAGAGAGTATATTGACAGCGACGGCAACACTCAGGTTTGGTATACAATGCTTGGCGAGGAAAAGCTTCAAGTTAACCAGATTATGATTGAGGGCAAGGAAAACTCAATGATTAACAACCTTGTTCCCGGTATCGTTGGCAGCCTTTATTCACCTGGTCTTAATGGTCTTTCACCAAGCTCAAACCGTAACCCTAACGATGATAAGGACGATGCAGGCACTACAAGCCTTCAGACTTGTCTCCTCACAGCTGATGATTTACTTGAGGCTAATGTTAAGGATAACGGCGACGGCACAATCACACTTCAGCTTCAGCCAAAGCAGGTTAATATGTCTGCAAGAGGTATGGACGCACAAGGTCGCTTGTTTAACTCACTTGGCGATATCGGCGGTGTTGTAGGCAGCATCAGCGTGCTTTCATGGGCTCAGGGCACTACAGAGGAAAACTGTATCGTTGACTACAGAGGCGGTTATGCAACAGTAACAATAGACACTGCATCAGGTCTTGTTACAACAGCTGATTATCATATGGAGGCTCACATTGCAGTTAACCACGCAAATGTAGCTGTTATCAAGGATAAATCTGCAACCCTCCTTGTAACATATGATGTTCACTATCCTGCATCTGACGATTATCTTATGAGCTCAAAAGGCTGCAAGGTTAAGTAATAATAATCAATTTGTAATTATAGAAAGGACTGTCATAGGCAGTCCTTTTTTATTAATACTTTAGGCAATGAATAAAAATCCAACTTGTCAATAATAGGTATCAATTATGGATGAAAAAAGATTTAACGAATTATATAACAGGGCATACTCAAAATCATACAGGGTTTTCAGTGATTTTTTGAATCTCGAGGAGCAAAGCATACTTGCGACTACCTACTTACCCTGCAGCACCTACGGCGGATATGATATGTCTGAACGAATAGTTGCAGGCTTTGGGGAAAATATTGAGAATACAGATTTCCCAATCAAATGTCTTGTAATTTCACCTGTTATGCAAAAATTTGCAGACAAGCTGACGCATCGTGATTTTTTGGGTGCACTGATGAATTTGGGCATTAAACGTGAAATGCTTGGTGATATTATCATAAACGACAACTGCGGCTATCTTTTTTGCCTTGACCACATCAGTGAATATATAAAAAACAATCTCAACCGAATAAAGCATACAAATGTGAATGTAACAGAATGTGATTCTCTCCCTGCTAATATTATTAAAGCACCTGACCCAAGGGAGCTTATTGTATCATCCCTAAGACTTGACGTGCTGGTTAGTGCAGTTTATAAATTATCAAGAAATGAAGCATCAAAGCTTTTTTCAACAGGCAAAGTTTTTGTAAACAGTAAATTAATTGAAAATACATCATATCAAATCAAAGAAAACGACATTATTTCAGTGCGCGACTATGGACGATTTACCTTCTCACAACAGCTAAGAAAGTCTAAAAAGGATAGATTAGTTGTTGAACTAGTTATATTTCTTTAGCAAGCTGTATTAGTA
>CAMWPJ010000026.1 GCA_947176035.1 uncultured Clostridia bacterium
CTCGGTTCTTCTGTCGCAGGTTGATGAAAACGTGCTCAAAAAGCTTGGTATCCGCCTTACCTGTTCAGCAGTATCAAACAAAAAAACTATATATTAATTATTAAATATATACCTATTATATATGCAGGCATACACAGAACAGTATAATATGCTTGCTACAGGGCAAGGAGGACTGAAAATGAACACAAAATACATTTTTATTACAGGCGGAGTTGTATCCGGCTTAGGTAAGGGAATCACAGCAGCATCACTCGGCAGACTTTTAAAAGCACGAGGGCTTAAGGTTACTGCACAAAAGCTTGATCCCTATCTTAATGTTGACCCCGGAACAATGAATCCTGTTCAGCACGGTGAGGTATTCGTTACCGACGACGGTGCTGAAACAGACCTTGACCTTGGACATTATGAAAGATTTATTGACGAAAGCCTTACACAAAATTCCAATCTAACAAGCGGCAGGGTTTTCTGGAAGGTAATATCAGACGAACGCAAGGGTGTTTACGGCGGACAAACCGTACAGATTATCCCTCACATCACAAATGAAATCAAGCGTTCCATCGCAAAAAATGCCGATACAAACGCAGATGTATGCTTTGTCGAAATCGGCGGAACAATCGGTGATATTGAATCGCAGCCATTCCTTGAGGCAATCAGACAGTTTGCACTTGATGTTGGCAGAGAAAATTGTCTTTTTATCCACGTAACACTTGTACCATATCTTGCAGCATCCGATGAGCTTAAATCAAAGCCGACCCAGCACTCAGTTAAGGAGATGCTTTCAATCGGCATTCGCCCTGATATTATCGTTTGCCGTACAGAGCATCCGCTCACTGATGATATCAAAAACAAAATTTCACTTTTCTGCAATGTCGAAAGAGAATGTGTTATCGAAAACAACAACTGTGACATTCTTTATGCTGTGCCTATGATGCTGCACGAGCAGAAAATGGATGACGTTGTTGTCAAAAAGCTCAATCTTGAATGCGGTGAGCCTGATCTTGAGGATTGGACACAGATGCTTGACGCACTCAGAAATCCTGTGCAAACAGTAAAAATCGCAATGGTCGGCAAATATGTTGAGCTGCACGATTCGTACATATCAGTTAACGAGGCTTTAAAACACGGCGGTATATCAACAAAAAGCAAGGTTGATATACATTGGATTGACTCTGAAACGCTTGAGAGTGCTGATGTTGACCTTGATGAAATTTTCAGTGATATGGACGGTATACTTGTACCGGGCGGATTTGGATCACGCGGTATAGAGGGCAAGATAAAAGCATGCGAATATGCACGTACCAACAACCTGCCGTATCTCGGCATATGCCTTGGTATGCAGATTGCAATCATTGAATTTGCAAGGAATGTGCTTGGACTAAAAAATGCAAACTCAGCAGAAATCAACCCTGAAACACCATATCCTGTAATTGACATTCTTCCTGAGCAGAAAGATGTTACCGATATGGGTGGTACGATGAGACTCGGTCAATATCCGTGTGCTGTCAACCCTGATTCAAAGGCGTTTGAGCTTTATGGCACATCCATGATTTATGAGCGTCACAGACACAGATATGAGGTTAATAACGATTATCGTGCACAGCTTCTGGAAGGCGGTATGCTTTTTGCAGGAACATCACCTGATAATCATATTGTTGAAATGATTGAAATACCGAATCATCCATGGTTTGTTGCAGGACAATTCCATCCCGAACTGAAATCAAGGCCTAATAAGCCTCATCCTCTTTTCCGCGGCTTTGTTACAGCGGCAGCTGAGCATATGAAAAATAAATAGTTCAACGTTGATATGCGGTACAGTTTATTCTGTGCCGCACTATTTATTTTCTTGACTTGAAGTGCCGTGATAGGATATAATCAAGTTGGTATAAAAATATTTTATTTTTAAAAATCTTTAATACTTTACAGGAGTTCAATTATGGGTGCTTTTGGTGCATTATTTATATTAGAGGTTGTTATCGTTTTTTCTTTTGTTGTTACAAGCACATTTATGTTTGTTCCTAAAAACAATGATAGTGTACATAAAATATTTTTCTCACTCGCAATTATGCTTGGTGTGCTTGTTACAATTATTGATGCAACTGCACTTCCATCAAATTTCACAATTCAAATTATTATGGCATGGCTGGGTCTTGTTCCGTCTGCCATTGCAGTTGTTATGACAGTTGCAAAGGGTAAACCAAATACAATTGCCAAGCTGCTTGTAATGGCAACCAGCGTTTACGGTGCACTGGGATATCTTGTTATATTCTAAAAATCCGTTTTAAATATAAATATACAAAACCGATAGTCAAATGACTATCGGTTTTTCAATTCTTTATAAACAGCTTATAAACAAAATCTGTGGTCACCTATAACCCTTACTATAGGACGAGAATGCATAAATGAATCATTTGTCTTTTTAGCATTATAATAGTAAATTGCTCCGCCTGACGGATCCCATCCATTAAGAGCATCTGTCGCTGCTCTTTTTGACGTATCGGATACTTCAGCATACCAATTTGAATCATTCACGCAAGAAAAGGCACCTTTCTGATAAACAACACCACTAATTGAATCCGGGAAGGACGGATGCTTAACTCTGTTCAAAATTACTGCACCAACTGCTACCTGCCCCTCATAGCTTTCACCACGCGCTTCAGCACTGATAACCTTAGCAAGCAGCTGTACATCTGAATTTGAATAGCTTGTGCTGTTAGATGAAGTACCGCTGCCAAGTCCTAAATAAAGAAGAGTTTGCTTGCCGCAAATACCGTCCGCAGTAATGCCGCAGTTACGTTGAAATGCCGTTACTGCAGATTTGGTTGCCTGACCGTAAATACCATCAACAGAACCATTATAATAACCGAGTGAGGAAAGCTTACGCTGAATAGATTTAACCTCGTCACCACTTGAGCCGAGTTTGGATACAGCATAGGTCGAATCTTCTTTATTGCTTGAATAAGCAAGATAGCCTATACCACCTATTACTCCTGTGCAAATAATGATTGCAAGCGCAGTAAATACTGCAATAAAATTTTTAAATGCTTTATACACCGTCATTTTTATTCTCCTTTAAACAAATGTATTAATTATAAAAGACAGGGCAAAGCCTGCCAATGCAAAAAGTGCTGAATTGACAACGATTCTGAAAACACGCTTTTTGCTTATTCTGACTCTCGGCGGCTTTTGTGCAATAGTTGCAAGCGCCTCAGCCTCCTTTTGTAGTTTTTTCCTATCTTCATTTTTATATTCCGGTTTAACAAAAAAAATTATTTTTTCAAAATATGGATTTTCAGTATTAGTCACTTCCAAAATTTGTTTATTAACACCCTTTATCATCTGTCAGTTTTCCTTTCATTTTTATACAATTAGTGTAGGTTTTTCATAATGCAAATATACCAAAATATTTTTGTCGAATTTTGTGTATTATTTCAAAAATTTTCACTTGACACGATTTTACTATAACCAAAAGTATATTTAACATTAACACTTTTTCTTGTGGAAAACTCTGTGGAAAATGTTAAAAACTATGTATAATCCCCCTGTATTTAGTGCTTTTTTAATGTTGAAAACTCGATTTGATATAGTTTTATCAAAGATTTCATAAATTTACACATAGTTTTTAACATTTTTAAAAGTTACAAATTGAAATAACTTTTTGTGTAAATTGCCTTTTGTTACTTTCCCTCTTGACAAAAAAATGTTATACTTTCTGTAGGCAAAAAAGGGGAATTACATACTATGACAATTGAATTTCGCGGTGATGATATCATCCTGAATGATGTGAAATGCCTTAATCTGAATTTAACTCTTGACTGCGGCCAAGCTTTTCGTTGGATAAAGCAACCCGACGGCAGCTGGAGCGGTATTGTAAAAGGTGTTTTTTTAAATATTTCAAAGGAAAATGACACCGTTATTTTAAAAAATACTACTAGAGAAAATTTTGAAAGCATATGGCTTGATTATTTTGATTTTGATAAAGATTACGTTAAAATATGCGATACACTGAAGCAAGACGAGCTTTTGTCACCTACTGTTGATGAATATTATGGAATAAGAATACTCAATCAGGATAGCTGGGAGGCGTTATGCTCCTTCGTAATCAGTCAGCAGAACAATATCAAACGGATAAAGGGTATTATTGACAGATTGTGCAAAACATATGGTGAAGAGGTTTGCGAAGGATATTACTCCTTCCCCTCAGCAGAAACACTCAGTAAACTAAGTGTTGAAGATTTTGAGGCACTCGGTACAGGCTACCGCGCAAAATATCTTGAAAAGCTGTCAAAGGACGTTGCTAACGGTACAATTGATTTAGATAAAATAAAAACTCTTTCACTTGACGAGGCAAGGAAAGAGCTGCTTAATATATTTGGAGTTGGCATCAAGGTTGCAAACTGTGCCTTGCTGTTTGGCTTTGGCTTTTACGATGCATTCCCCATTGATGTATGGATGAAGAGAGTTATGGATTATTATCCAAACGGCTTGCCTGATTGCTTTAATGGTATCGGAGGTATAGCACAGCAATACCTTTTCCATTGGGCAAGAAATAATTTAAAATAAAATATAAATTTAATTAATCATAAGTATTTATATTTTAATACAGTAAATGAAAATTATCTAACTGAAACAAGGAATTTAAAGGAATAAAGTATGCAAAAATTGTTTGTTGATTTCGTGCCTGAGGGCAAAATAGAGCTTAATGAAGAACAATCGCGCCATATTGCAAAATCACTGCGTATGCGTGTTGGAGATATGCTGACACTCACGTGCGGTGACGGAAATGACTACGGCTGTATCATTGATGAAATAAATGCAGGACAGGTTATTCTGTCCGTCTGCTATCAGCAGGCAAACAACAGCGAGCCAAGTGTCAGGGTTACACTTTTACAGGGTGTTCCAAAAGGCGATAAAATGGAAGATATCATCCAGAAATGTACAGAACTTGGTATAAGTGCAATAAAGCCTGTCCTGACCCATAGAGCGGTCAGCAGACCTGACGAGAAATCCGCAAGGAAGAAACAAGCAAGATATCAAAAAATCGCTTTGGAAGCCGCTCAGCAAAGCGGCAGAGGCATTATACCTGAGATATGCGAAATGCAATCATTAAAAAAAGCAATTGAGAATGATACCAGTGAACTGAAAATTCTGTTTTATGAGGGCGGTGGAGAACCGCTGACAAGCCTGATTAATAAGGACATCAAATCCGTCTCAATCTACATAGGTCCCGAGGGTGGATTTGAACAAAATGAGGTTGAAATGATTAAGAATAACGGCGGCGTTATAGCAACTCTTGGCAGCAGAATTTTAAGAACACAAACTGCGCCTGTTGCTGCCCTGACAGCAATAATGCTGCTGACAGGTAATTTAGAGTAAGATAAATTTTATAAATTATTAAGTGTGGTACACAGTAACGAGGGAATGTGTATTTAGCAGTTCAAAAAAAGAAAACCTGCCTTTACAGGCAGGTTCTTTTTTTAGATTTTATTTAAACATTTTTACCAATTCGGCATAATCCTTAGTATTTATGCAGCCATCTGCAACAACATCTAAACAACTATAGTAATTAGCATCATTTGATGCCGCATTCACACAATCAATGAATTTAACCTTTTGATTGTCACCACATACAGTACATTCAAGTGTTGCTATTCCATCAACAAAGCTTACAAGTTTATATGAATGAGCGTCCTTAAAAATTCCATAAACTTTCATATCACCAGTAACATTTGAAATATCATCACTCCAACAATCTAATGTATTACAAAGCGGAGGTGTAAAGCTTGGTGCTTTTGCAGCCTGACCGTCGTTGACAAAGGTTCTGCCGATAAGCTCAGTCATATCCTCGTCATAATAAAAATCAACCTGATAGAAATCCCTTGATACTTCAACATTTACTTCCATATCCTGTACCCATTCGTTGTTAACAGAATATGTATAATCAACACCATCAACAATATCTGCTACATCATAAGCAACAAATCTGCCTGCATAGTAGCCCTTAAGCTCATCAATATCAAGTGAGGTTGCCACTACACGTGACTCATCAGCAATTGTAAATGGAATCAAAATCTGTGTGCTATTCATACTTGCTGCAGCAGTAGTTGTCTGATCACCAATCAATTCACGTGCAATTGTTCTATACTCACCATCATCCTGTCTTCCAAGCAATGTATTCCTTGTAAGATCAAGTGTGGTAAGATGATTTGATGCACATGTGAAATATGTAAGATTTGTATTAAATGATAAATCAACAGAAGTGAGCTGATTCTGGTCACATCTAAACTCTTTTAAATTAGGAAGCAATGAAACAGCTACGCTCTTCAAATTGTTAATGTAACAATGAAGAGTCTCAAGTGTATCAATACTGCCAAGAGTTAAAGAGGTAAGCTGATTCTTTGAACAATTAAGAGTAACCAGATTTGTATTTTTTGAAACATCAAGCTTAGTGAGATTATTACCCATACAGGTAAGCTCTGTAAGATTGATAAGTGCTGAAACATCAAGTTCCTCAAGCTTAAGGTCAGTACATCTTAATACCTTTAAGCTGTCTGCAAAATATTCAATACCCTTGAGTGTTTTGATTGAATCAACACTGTAGCCTGTGAGTGAAATTCGGCTGACATTTCTTTCGCTTGCACTCAGATATCCCTTTGGCGCACTTGTATCATATTTACTTACGATACTTCTGAATACCGGATCAGGGAAATTTTCAACACTGATTTCAATCTGATCATCAGCTGCATAGGCTGCAAAGCTTACGCTAAAGCAGCCTAATAATATAACCAATGCCAAAAGAAGGGACAAACATTTTTTTAATTTAGTATTCAATTTATCCCCTCCTATGCTTTGGTAATTGTAATTTCAACAGATGCTGTTGCCGTTGTACCATCAATATTTGTTACAGTACAGGTAATTGTTGCCTTGCTTGAGCTTGGAATTTTTCCGAGAGATGTGAGCTCAACTACACCATCATCAGTAACACTGATAATACGCTTATTATCAGAAGAATAGGTTACACTCTGAATTGCATTTGCATTGCCCGGAATAGGAATAAAGTCAAGTGTTATTGGCTTGAAATTATTATATGAACCTCCGCAGGAATAAGAAAGCGGACCATTCACAAGCTCACCATCAGCTGTAAGCTGAATTGATGTTACAGGGATAACCTGATTAATTACACTGAAACTATAGGTCGAAATAGTCTCTCTGTCATAATCATCAACAGTCTTAACAGTCAAAGTAATATTGCCGATTTCTGCTGATCTTGTAATAACAACCTGTGTACCATTAATCTGAGCTGTTACGCCATCCATATTTGATGCCGTAACCTCAACAGATTTAACCATTGCACCATCATTAAGCACTACATCAAGAACAGCTGCCATATTTTCATCTGTCTCAATAATACCACCTGATACAAGAACATTACCATTTTGAGTAACTGTCACCTCAGGAAGGATGAATTCATTCCCCTCAAGTGCTGTTGTTGCCTCAGTAAGTGCTGTACAAACTGCATTGATTTCAGCCTGGCTTGCATAAACATTGTTATAAACCACTACAGCATCCTCATATGCTGCTTTAAATGCTGTACCTACCTCATATGCATAATCTGTATAATCGATAGTCTCTGCAATCTCTATAGCTGCTTTCAAGGCTGTGGTATCCCATGTGGTATATGCTTTGATTGTTGTCTGGTAACCACCATCAATAGTTGTCAATGTAATAATTGCCTCACCCTGAGTAATAAAGGTTACGACACCATTTTCATCTACTGTTGCAATATTTTCGTTGCTTGAAGTGTACAGGCAATCCTTAACTGAAGCGTTCATATTGTTTGTACCCTTAACAGTAGGATTGAGAGTAACAGTCTGTGAAGGAGCACCAAATACGCTTTCCTTTTCAAAACTGATATCTGTTACACCTGATCTTACAAAAGACACATATGCAGATGCAGTATAGCTTCCGCCATAAATATTTTGAATTGTACAGGTTACCTTTGTTGCACCGGGAAGAGCTGAATTATTTACAAGTACACCATTCTCACCGATTGTAATGTTTGGATTTGATGATTCCCAGGTAATTGTTGTATAGAAAGAACCAACAGGTTCAAGCACCGGCTCAAGAGTAATTGACTTTCTATTGAGTGAAACAGTATTTGAATATCGGATAAATCCATCCTTTACAAGGCTGACGCCACTGTCCTCAACAAAGCCAATCGCAAGCCCTTCTGCTGCAACATACTTAACCAATGCGTTATAAGCATCGTCAAGTCGTTTAACCATTTCATTAACCTCTGCCTGTGTTGCTTTGCCTTCATTGAGCATCGGCTGAGCCTCTGCTACAACAGCTGACAGTGCATTCAGTGAATCTTCTGTGTATTCATAAGAATCCTTAACTGATTCAATAAGGTTATAATATTTTGTATGCTTTTCTGCAAGGGCATTAAAGTTAGTAATAACCGTAATTTTGATTTTATCTGTATAACCACCATCAAGTGTTTTACCTGTAATTGTTGCTTCACCCTTTTCAACAGGTGTGATAATACCATTTGAATCAACCTTCACTGCAGCCTCATTAGATGAACTCCAATAAATTGTTGAAAATTCAGCATTACCGCTTGTTGTATAAGCAAGCTGCTTAGGATCAGCATCAGCGTAAATTGTTTCTGCAGTATTTGTAATGTCAAAGCCTGTCATTACATTATCTGACATAACAACTGATATCGTTCTTGAATAAATACGACCATAATGATCAACAATTTTTACTGTAACATTTGCCCATGCACCGTCATTATTCTTTTTAGGAGTAAGTGTGATTGATGTGTTATTAATCTCAGTATTCATCTGGCTTGATGAATCAACAGTCCATGAGATAGATTTGTACACTGCTGTGTTAGGCAATGAGCTTGCAGAAAGTGTTACATAGTTATAATCATTAAAGTTAGTATAGCCATCCGAAAGATTTACTGACAAAGAATCATTTGATGAGACTGTGCCGCTTGTAACAGCCTTTCCGCTTGAGAGCAGAGTAGCTCTCTTATAAGTTGTGTAATCAACCTTTATGCTTTCAACCTTAACAAGCGGATGAGTTAAAAGGAATGTATAAGCACGCTCGAGATTTTCTGCTGCCTGATCAATATCATCCTGAGAAACAGTATTGTCATTCATTACTCTTTCTGCTTCTTCATAAGCATTTTTGAAGCTCATACCATAATCGTAAACATAATCTGTATAATCTACATCTTTATAATCTTCCAATGCTTTACGAAGAGCTGTTCTGTCGCCTTCACTTGAAACCACACACTCAGCGAAATGACCACCATCATATGAGACTACTCGAACAATTGTTGAGCCGGCTGAAAGGAAGGTTACCAGACCATCCTGATCAACTGTAGCAATTGACTCGTTGTCAGACTCCCAATAATAATCCTGAATATCTGCCTTTGTGAAGTGGAAGAGTGATGAACCATCAGGAAGAACCCTAGCGGTAAGTCTTCTTGTTGTATTCTGCGCACCATAGATGCTTGACTCTGAAATCTCCATTCCTGTTACAGGGAAATATGCGAATGATACCCAAACAGAATCTGAGAATGAATTTCCAAAATGGTCAGTTACCGTGCAGGTAATAAGACCATAAGAGCCTTTACCTGTTGCTATAAGTCCGCCTACTGTAGGCGAACACTTACCATCACTTGATACTGCTATATCAGACGTTGAAGATTCCCATACAACTGATTCATATGAAGCATTATTAGGATAAAGTCTTACATTAAGATCAAGCACAGCATTTTTATAGCTGATACCATCTGTAAGCAAACCTAAATCATACTGATAGAAATCCTTGGTCTCCTCACCGTCAAGATAAAGCTCTACTTTCTTAAGGTAATTATACTTGCGCAGACTGTTATAAGCTTCTGTAAGCTCTTTTGACATTCTGTCAACCTCAGCCTGTGAATGACCGCCAACAGCAACCATATTCTTAGCCTTATCCATTACAGCATTATACTCTTCCCATGAATCCGGATAATAATTTTCCTCATTGAGCTGAAGGTCAGTATACTGTGCAATAAGATTTTCAAGACCTGAATAGTTAGTTATAACATTTACAGAACATTCTGCTGTATAGCCACCGTCATATGTTTTACAGGTGATTACGCAGTTACCACCGGAAACAAAAGTAACAATACCGTTCTGGTCAACAGTAGCAATGCTCTCATCACTGGAGCTCCAATAAAGAGTCGGACTGCTTGCTGCACCAACCTTTGCACCGGCTGCACCCGTACCTTCCGGTGATACAGTTGCCTTAATCTGCTGTGTCTCACCTATCTTTCCGCCCTCAATCTGAGTCGGATCAACTTTTACACCTGTTGCAGGAATTCTTGCAAAGGTAAGGAAAACGCTGTCGCTTGTTGAATTACCCATATAGTCTTTAACCGTACAGGTAATTATTGCTGAACAAGCCTCGTTTTTAGCGGGTGTACACTTACCATTTTTATCAACAACAATGCTGTCATTAGATGAAGTCCATCTGATATCACTATACATTGCAGTTGCCGGCAGTGCCTCGTAATTGAATTTATAGCTTGATTTTGTGTAATTAGCTGTTGAACCAACCTTAACTGTTATATGCTTGCTGTCAAGCGGAGTTTTATCAGTATCAAGAATATTTACATCTGTTATTGCAATAAAGCCGCCAACCTTGTAGAAAGCAAATAACAAATCCTCAGCATAATCATCACATGCCGGCTGTGATGCCATAGGCTCATCATAAAGCACATAATATGCAAGATCAAGCGCTCTCATATATTCGTTGTAAAGAGAATCATTTTCAGGTGTGCACTTTACAATTGTTCTGTCGCAAAGTCTTACAATCTGTCTGAGTCTTTCCTTATCAGGATAAACTGTTATCTGACATTCTGATTTGTAACCGCCATCTGCAGATACGCAGGTAAGAGTAGCTGTACCAACATCGACAGCAGTAATTGTTGCATCACCATTGCTGTTATTCTTAGGACTTACAGTGAATACATTTTCATCACTTGAGTACCAATTACATTTGTAGCATGCTGAATATGTACCGTCAATAGCACCGCCAAAGGACATATTATGCTTAACATCAATTGTTGTTCCGTTAATCATTTCCATAGAGCTCTGCTCAAGAGTATTGCTCTGTGCATAATTCTTCGCAACGCAAACTGTAATTACATTTGATTTAATACGTCCGTCAGCTGATACTGCATAAACATTGAAAGTGTCTGCACTTTCATGGCCAAACTTCTGCTTGATTGTTGCTGTATGTGTATCGTCTGAAAGACTGTTTTCATACTTATCGTTATCAACAACCCAAGTAAGGTTCTGGTTTGTAGCATTTGCCGGATAAACAGATGCCGCAAGCTTTGCACCGCATCCATAATACTGTGTCGGTGCGTTAACTGTTACATAGGTATATTCCTGACCATTAACTGTAACCTTTTCATTTCTCTTGATGCTTGCAACAATACCTGCAGCATCAGTTACACTAATCTGAACTTCCTCAACAGGAATACCGTTTGTTACCTCCAGTGTACCGATGAATGAAGAAATTTCATAGAAATTCTGACTTGAAAGATTGTAACCTGTAACTGCTTTTACAGCGATTGTACAAACACCACCGCTAACTATTTCATAATGACCCTTTGAGTCAATAGTACCAACACCGTTTGTTGCAGGATTTTCACTGTCCGCCCAAACATAAATCGGATTACCCTCTTCGTCAATTCCGTTCTGAACACCCCATGTGATATAAAGGTTATCAGCCTCGGCTACTCTCTTAGGATATACAGTATAGGTATAATCCTCATTTTCACCTATTTCAAGATAATCTCTGCCGACAATTTCTACGTCAGACAGATATTTACCGGTTTTTCCCTTAACTGTTATTTCAAATGTTTTAGTAACATTATTTGCCGCAGAGGTTGCATAAATAGTACATTTCTGTGTAGAAAGTGCACCAAGCGAGCCACCTGCATCACGTCCTGTTACAATACCTGTATTAGGATCAACACTTGCGATTGAAGGATCTGATGATGACCACGTAATGTCACTTGTGTCACCCACATCAGGAACAATATCAACGATATCAAGCTGAATCTGAGTACCCTCTTGAACCGCATTAGGACCTTCGATAGAGAAATCTGTAAGCGGCTGTGCATCAACAACATTAAAGGTAATTGTATCATTATATACAAACTGAAGAACAAGGTTACCGATAATCTCAACAGCAGTTGCTGTCAACTGAATCGGATCGGCAACATCACCTGCAATATCCTTAATTGCAAAGCATACATCAAGAATAGCGGCAAGTACAGTTCTGTTCATATCAATACCAATATATTTAATAAGTATATCAGCAATCTTATCGGTATTGATAGTACCTGTATTTTCAAGCTTATAAATATAGTTAACAAGCTCAAGAATCTTCTGGATAACCTGTTCGGTATCAGGTGATACCATAATCGTTACAGTTCCTTTATTTTTAAAGGTTACAAGACCACTGTCATCAACTGTAGCGATAACCTTACCAGTATCAAATACGGATGTACTCTTTACAGAATAAACAACACCGAAGTTAAGTCTTACAGGTGTAGTTACAGCATAAAGCTGAGTTGTCGAACCAACTGCAACTGTTGTTTTAATCTGTGATTTATTTGTGATATGTGTTCCGTTAGGAAGGAAATTAGCATACCACTCATCATTTCTCAACACGCAGATATTAACAAAATCATCGTCAAGAAGAGTACCATCAGCTGCAAAAAGCTGAACGTGGATATTGGAGTTAATGTTATTAAGATATTCTCTGAGTGAATTAACCAGCTCACCCTTATATGACTCAACCCATTTATCAAGAGGTGAACCCTCGCCGAATAAGCCCTCAACTATAGCAACAATAGCCTCGGTATCCATAGTGTCAACATTAACATAGTCATTGAAAAGGGCCTTTTCAATAGCCGTTGCCATAATACTGCCGACAAGCGGAACTGTTTTAACCTCATTGTCAATCCATGCGTGAATAACCGCACCCTTTGATGAGTCAAATGCCTTTACTACACCCTCCTGAGTAACATCAACAAGAGTAGGTGTTTCGCTATACCATTTAATATAGCCGTTGTCAGGCATCTCTGTATCAATGAGCTTATAGGTCAATTCAAGCTCATCACCCTCAGTCATATATTCAATATATGCTGTCTCGCCATCCTCCTGATAGGTTGGCACAATGGTATTGCTTGACTTGTAGAAAAGCTCAATATCATGATAACCCTCTACACCATCAGCAGCAAAGACTGTACTTGCAGGCAATAATCCTGTAAATGCCATCAGCACTGCAAGAATAATACTGCAAAGTCTTTTCTTAAGTGTTACTTTTCCCATATCGTTCTCCTTTCGATAATTTATTCTGAAATCTGTATTTCAACACAACATTCCACAATTTTTTAGATAACTATATGTATACTAATTATATACCATTTGACGAATTATTGCAATCAAAACGACATTGTGAGAATTAACAAACTTTGCAGAGATTGATTGTCTATTATAACCAAATCAAACACCAAAAAATTGTGAAAAAAGACATAAGAATGAATTGTGTTCATTAAATTTTTGTGAATTTTATGTTACCTTTCTCGAACATTATTTCGCATTGATAACAGTCAAATTCATATCATTTTCTTTAAATGCAACCGTAAGTTTACACTTTGGATAGTGATTTTCGATTGATATACGTGTTTATATTCGATATGATTAATACAGAAAGGAGTGGCTATATGAAATTTAATGAGAATATACGAAATCTCAGAAAAGAGAAAGGCTTATCACAAGAACACCTTGCAGAGAAATTAGGCGTAACACGTCAGACAATTTCAAAATGGGAAAACGGAGCAGCGATGCCCAATTTAAAAAAGCTGACTGAAATCGCAGATTTTTTCAATGTCTCAATGGATACTATACTCGGAATGGAGATTGAGAACAAAAGCAGCGTCAAATCTTCATCTGCAGATGACAACAACTCCTATAGTAATGAAAATAATTATAATAAAGAGTATACCAATCAGCTTTTCTCAATTGTATATCAGAACCAGCAGGTACAAAATCAAGCCAATCACAAGGCTTTAAAACTGTTGCTGTTATATTAAGCATTTCTATTGCGTGTACCATTTTCGGTCTGATTTATCTTTTTGATATTACCGAATCAAAAATAAATAATTTACAAAATCAAATGTACCAAACGCCTACCCCAAAAACGCTGTTATTTATATCAGCATTAATAACACCAATGGCACATCTCAGCGTATTGATATGGAAGAGGAAAACGGCATATTCATTGCTATCGAAAATGTTGATATAATAATTATAAAACAGAAATAATTTTTGCAGAAGACAAAATACTTCATTGACAAGAAAAAAGTGATATCGGAAAACCGATATCACTTTTTTATACTATTTCATAAATTTATCAATTGCATTATTAAGCTCTTCGAGCATTTCGTCATCGCCGTCCTGAACAGCGTGGACAATACAATGCTCCAGATGATCCTTGAGTATCAGCTTACCTGTATTGTTGATAGCAGATTTAACCGCCGCAAGCTGAACAAGCACCTCTGAGCAATCCTCGCCGTCATCCACCATCTGCTTTACCTTTTGCAGATGACCGATTGCACGGGCAAGGCGGTTTGAAACCTCTTTTGTGTGTTTATGATCGTGATTATGATGGTGAGTATGATGTTCACTCATATTTTATCAAGAGCCTGCTGAATATCAGCAATAATATCATCAGCATCCTCAATACCAACACTGAAACGGATAAGGTCAGGACCTACGCCGCATTCTTCAAGTTGTTCATCAGTAAGCTGACGATGCGTTGTTGATGCAGGATGCAGACAACAGGTGCGTGCATCTGCAACGTGAGTAACAATTGCAGCAAGCTTTAACGAATCCATAAACACTGTAGCAGCCTCTCTGCCGCCCTTAATGCCGAAGGACACTACACCACAGGTGCCCTTAGGCATATATTTCTTGGCAAGTGCATGCTGCTCATCATCCTCGAGCATTGCACACTTAACCCAGGTGATTTTATCATTATTCTTAAGGAACTCGGCAACCTTTTTTGCATTTTCGCAATGGCGCTCAACTCTGAGGTGGAGTGTCTCAAGTCCTACATTAAGCAGAAAAGCATTCTGCGGAGCAGGGATTGAGCCTAAATCACGCATAAGCTGAACAGTCGCTTTTGTAATATATGCACCCTTGCCGAAGGTCTCAGTATAAGTAATGCCGTGATAGCTTTCGTCAGGTGTAGTAAGACCCGGGAATTTGTCATTCTGTGTCCAGTCAAAATTGCCGCTGTCAACAATTGCACCGCCGATTGTTGATGCGTGACCCTCCATATACTTTGTTGTGGAATGGGTAACAATATCGCAGCCGAACTCGAACGGACGGCAGTTAATCGGTGTTGCAAAAGTGTTGTCAATAATAAGCGGAACACCATTTACGTGTGCCACATTTGCAAATTTTTCAATATCAAGAACATCCAGACTTGGATTAGAAATTGTCTCTCCGAATACCGCCTTTGTATTCGGCTTAAAAGCAGCCTGAATTTCCTCTTCACTTGCATGAGGACTTACAAATGTGAAATCAATGCCGAGCTTGCGCATTGTTACGTTGAACAAATTGAATGTTCCACCATAAATTGCAGAGGAGGAAACAATGTGGTCACCTGCCTCGGCAATGTTAAACACAGCATAAAAATTTGCTGCCTGACCTGATGATGTGAGCATACCTGCCACACCACCCTCAAGCATAGCAATTTTCTGTGCCGCATAATCGCAGGTAGGATTCTGTAAACGGGAGTAGAAATAGCCTGACGCCTTAAGGTCAAACAAATCACCCATTTCCTCGCTTGAATCGTATTTATATGTTGTACTCTGTACAATCGGGATAACTCTCGGCTCGCCGTTTTTCGGCTCGTATCCGCCCTGTACACAAATTGAATTAATGTTCATTGGTACTTCCTCCTATATTTTATAATTTAATCTCCGTGGTAATGAATATCTTCAACATCGCCTGTTGACGGATTTACAGATATATCAACGCAATCTGTTTCGGTATTCACATTATCATATGTAACCACCCAAACAGGCTTTGTGCTTTTTACGCAATTTTCATCAGTATCAAAAAATGTTACCGATTCTTTATACTTACAGCCACGAAACGCAAATACATCCTTTTCAATAGATGAGCCTATAAAGCTAAAATCATATTCCTGCAAAGCTTTGTAAGCAATATCCACAGCCTCCTGTTCGGATATATCCTTAACATTCGGATATGTCGTCACCTCATCGATTACCTGCTGTGTATTTTCTGTCGAAGTCAAAATTACAGATGTCTTTCCATCTGCACCACCTATAACTTCACGGTCATCTTTTACAGCTGTGCAACCTGTAAATATGAAAATTACGATTAATGTTAAAAGATAAATCAACAGCTTTTTCATAAAAACCTCAATTACAAATTAATCATTAAGAAAATGCCTCATTACACTTGGACCATGGTCGATGAAGTTGCCTGTTGCTTTTGCAGTTTCTTCATTGATTGTGTCAACACCTGCAATCTCGTTATTCTTATGATAAATGAGATACGGCACAGGGTCACTTGCGTGTGTGCGTGTAACAATCGGTGTCGGATGATCAGGTAAAATCATAATCTTATAATCATCAAACTTTTTAAGTCCGTCAAAAAGAATCGGAAGAACCCGCTCATCAATCATCTCGATTGCACGAACCTTATTTTCAGGCTCATTTCTATGACCGCATTCGTCAGGAGCCTCAAAGTGAATATAAACAAAATCATTTCTGTCAAGCAAATCAAGAGCGGCATTTGCCTTACCCTCAAAGTTTGTATCAATATAGCCTGTTGCACCCTCAACCTCGGCAACCTCCATTTTAGCACAGCCGCCGATGCCCTTGATAAGGTCAACCGCTGATACCACAGCACCCTTGATACCATAGATTTCCTCAAACGGTGAAAGTGCGGGACGCTTGCCCTCACCCCAGAGCCAGATTGAGTTAGCAGGTCTTTTGCCTGCTGCTTTTCTTGCAATATTTACAGGATGATTCTTGAGTAAATCATATGATTTTTTCATAAGCTCAATAAGCGGCTGCGCATTATCTGCTGTTGAAAGGTGCTCTGTGATAACCTTGCCTGTAATGTCGTGCGGAGGTGTCATTTTTCCAAGGTCTGTTGTGCCGTTATCCCAGATAAGGCAATGGCGGTATGACACACCCGGATAGAATTTAAACTCATCTGTGCCAAGCTTTTCTTCAATAAAATGAATAAGAATTTCAGCCTCTTCTGTTGAAATATCGTCAGCACAGTAATCCTCAATTGTTTTTTGCTCATATGGCAAATCATCATCTGAAAGAGTAACAAGATTTGTTCTGAGCGATACATCTGTCGGCTTCATATCGATACCGATTGATGCAGCCTCAAGCGGACTTCTGCCTGTATAATATTTCACAGGATCAAAGCCCATAACACTCATATTGGCAACATCACTGCCGGGCTTTAAGCCCTCGGCAACTGTTCTGATAAGACCAACCTCTGCCTTTGATGCAAGCATATCCATATTCGGCTTTTTTGCACACATCATAGGGGTTTTGCCATCAAGTGCAGGAACGGGATAATCCGCCATCCCGTCATATAATACAACAACGTATTTCATTGGTTACCGTCTCCTTGTAGTTTGTTATCTCAATGCAGGGGAGGAGAATCTCTGTATCCTCCTGCTGATTATATATTAATTCGGGCGGGCATAAACCCACCCCTATAAAATTTTATACTTATTTGAAGTAGTTTACACCGCTCTCAAATATCTTCATATCCTTCTCAAACGGAACGTTTGCATAAAGGTTATCGCCCTTTCGCTCACTATGACCCATTTTACCGAGAACTCTGCCGTCCGGTGAAGTGATACCCTCAACTGCACACACAGAGCCGTTAGGATTAAACGGCATATCAGCAACAGGTGTGCCGTCCGGATTTACATACTGTGTTGCAACCTGACCGTTTTCAATAAGCTTTTTCATCACATCATCATTTGCAACAAATCTGCCCTCGCCGTGGCTGATTGGAATTGCGAACATATCGCCTGCATTTACACTGCTGAACCAAGGAGACTTAACGCTTGATACTCTTGTGTATGCCATTGATGAAATATGTCTGCCGATTGTATTAAAGGTAAGAGTAGGATCTGTATCCTTAATTTCACGAATCTCACCGTAAGGAACAAGACCAAGCTTGATAAGTGCCTGGAAGCCATTGCAAATACCGAGCATCAGACCGTCACGGCAATTAAGAAGCTTTGTAACTGCCTCTTTAACTGCAGGATTTCTGAAGGTTGTTGCAATGAACTTGCCTGAGCCCTCAGGCTCGTCACCACCGCTGAAACCGCCGGGCAACATAATAATCTGTGAGGTTTCGATTTCCTTAACCATCTTCTCAATGGTCTCATTGATAGCAGAGGATGAAAGGTTATTTACAACAAGGATGGATGCCTCGGCACCTGCCTTTTCAAATGCTCTTGCAGTATCAATCTCGCAGTTTGTACCCGGGAATGCAGGGATAAATACCTTTGGCTTTGCAACCTTGTTTTTAGCAACAAAGATTGAACGCTCTTTATAAAGCGGAACATCAAACGGCATATTCGCCTGCTTACCTGAATCAGTAGCAAATACCTTTTCAAGCTTGCCTGTCCAAGCATCGATAAGCTCATCAACCGTCTGAACAACACCGTCAATGATGAAAATTCCATTATCGTTTACAGTACCGAGAGTTACACCGTCAAAAGCTGCCTCGTCAGCAAGCTCAACAACAAATGATGCTTCCTTAGCTGCGAACAGAGTCTCTTTATCAAGTCCCTGTGCAAAGGTAAATCCACACTTGTTACCGAATGCCATTTTGCATACACAGGCAGCAGCACCGCCCTCTTTGACAACAGATGCTGAAAGGATTGAGCCGTTTCTTACACCCTCGTAAACCTTAACCATAAGCTCCATTGCCTTTTCAAAATCAGGCATACCCGTACTTTCAACAACAGGGAGAGGCAAAAGCTTAACTGCAGAACCTGTTCTCTTGAACTGGGAGGAAACTGTCTTTGATGCCTCGCTCATACCAACTGCAAATGATACAAGAGTAGGAGGTACATCAAGATCGTTGAACGAGCCGCTCATTGAGTCCTTACCGCCGATTGACGGGCACTTGTAGCCAACCTGTGCCATAAGTGCACCAAGGAGTGCAGCGGTCGGCTTGCCCCAGCGTGACGGAGCATCATTCAGTCTTTCGAAATATTCCTGGAAGGTCAGTCTTGCCTTTGAAGGGTCACAGCCTACAGCAGCAAGCTTTGCAAGTGATTCTGACACAGCAAATGCAGCTGAATGGAATGGTGACCAGCGTGAAAGCTTTGGAATAAAGCCATATGCCATAACGGTTGCAGTATCTGTTTCACCCTCGAGAAGCGGAATTTTAGCAACCATTGCCTCTTCAGGTGTTAACTGATACTTGCCTGCATACGGCATAAGAACAGTTGCTGCACCGATTGAAGAGTCAAAGCGCTCAACAAGTCCCTTCTGTGAGCAAACCTCAAGACGTGAAAGGTTTGCCTTGAGTGCCTGTGCATTGTCAAGATTTGCAAGACAATCAGGCACCTGCTTTGTATAATTCTGTGTATCGTCAACAGCATCAATCTCAGCCTTAGCGTGCTGCGTAACACCATTTGTATTTAAGAAATCACGGCTGAGGCTTACAATCTTATCGCCTCTCCATGTCATTTCGAGTCTGTTGTCAGCGGTTACAACTGCAACAGGAGTAGCCTCAAGGTTTTCCTCGTTTGAAAGCTGAATGAATTTTTCAACATCAGCCTTATCAAGAACAACAGCCATTCTCTCCTGTGATTCAGAGATTGCAAGCTCTGTGCCGTCAAGACCATCATATTTCTTAGGAACCTTGTCAAGGTCGATTTTAAGTCCGTCAGCAAGCTCGCCGATTGCAACAGATACACCGCCTGCACCGAAATCGTTGCAGCGCTTAATCATCTTAGCAACCTCTGCTTTTCTGAACAGACGCTGAATCTTACGCTCGGTAGGCGGATTACCCTTCTGCACCTCTGCGCCGCAGGTTTCGATTGATGAGGAGTTGTGCGCCTTTGATGAGCCTGTAGCACCGCCGCAGCCGTCACGGCCTGTGCGGCCGCCGAGAAGAACGATAATGTCGCCATCCTGCGGGCACTCACGCTTTACATTATCCTTTGGTGATGCACCGATAACTGCACCGATTTCCATTCTCTTAGCAACATAGCCCTCATCATAAAGCTCGGTTACCTGACCTGTTGCAAGACCAATCTGGTTACCATAGCTTGAATAGCCTGCTGCTGCGCCTGTGGTGATTTTGCTCTGCGGGAGCTTAGCGTCAAGTGTTTCCTCAAACGGAGTTGTAGGATCCCCTGCACCTGTTACACGCATTGCCTGATAAACATAGGCTCTGCCTGACAGCGGATCACGGATAGCACCGCCAAGACAGGTTGCAGCACCACCGAATGGCTCAATCTCTGTCGGGTGGTTATGGGTTTCGTTCTTGAATTGAACAAGCCACTGCTCCTCCTTGCCGTCAATAACAACAGGCACCTGAATGGAGCAGGCATTAATTTCTTCACTCTCATCAAGATTATCAACATAGCCATGCTTTTTGAGCACCTTAGTACCAATGCATGCCATATCCATAAGGCAGACAATCTTGTCCTTTCTGTCGCCGTAAACATCCTTGCGGATTTCAAAATACTTTTCAAGCGCATCACTGATGGCCTTGTTATACTTGCTCTCGTTAATCTTGATTTCATCAAGTTCTGTAGCAAAGGTGGTATGACGGCAGTGGTCTGACCAATATGTATCAATAACCTTAAGCTCGGTAAGGCTTGGGTCACGGTTTTCATCATTCTTGAAATAATCCCTTACCCAGCACAAATCGGCAATGCTCATTGCAAAGCCCATTGCTGCGTGATACTGGGCAATCTCATCATCACTCTTCTGAATAAAGCCTGTAATGCGGACAATATCAGCAGGAACATCTGCCTGCATATCGAGTGACTCAGGCATATCAAGTGATGCCACACGTGACTCAACAGGATTGATGATGTAGGACTTGATTTTTTCAAACTCAGCATCTGTGATATCACCCTTAACGGCGATAACCTTAGCTGATAAAACGTCAGGTCTTTCGCCTGCGGTCAGAAGCTGAATACATTGTGCTGCTGAGTCTGCACGCTGGTCATACTGACCCGGAAGATATTCTGTAGCAAAATATCTCCAATCCTCAGGGATTGACAATTCATAATAAACATTATCAAGGTTAGGCTCTGAAAGGATTGTGCCGACAGCAGTCTTAAATTCCTCTTCACTCAGACCCTGTGCATCATAACGGTTGATGATTCTTAAATCCTCAAGTGCTGTTATGCCGACATTTTCTCTGAGGTCAGCAAGAGTCTGACCAGCCTCAATATCATTGCCCTTTTTCTTTTCAACAAATACACGATAAACTTTAGCCATTTATTTTCTCCTTAACAATCTTATCCGCCGCAAAGCAGGTGAAAAACGCTTTATCAAATCATTTCAGCACCGCTTAGCCATAGATATAATTATAC
>CAMWPJ010000027.1 GCA_947176035.1 uncultured Clostridia bacterium
CAGTATAATCACTGTGCTTCATAATATGAGGAACAAATCAATTATTCGGTAAAACCGCTCTTTACTAATGATACAAGACCTTCAACAGCTGCCTCTTCGTCTGATCCGTCAGCAATAATGCGGATATCAGTGCCGCCCATAATGCCGAGTGAAAGCACACCTAAAAGGCTTTTCGCGTTAACCCTTCTCTCTTCCTTTTCAACCCAAATTGAAGATTTGAATTCGTTTGCCTTCTGAATAAAGAAGGTAGCGGGACGAGCGTGAAGACCAACTTGATTTTCAACTTTTACATCTTTAACCAACATAACAATAACCTCTCATTCATTAAAAGTACTATATATTGTATAGAAATAACCTATATCTTTCTTCTTACCCTATTATATCACTAAAAATTAATAGGTCAACAACTTAAGGTCAACTTCGTTTGACTTGTTAATTCCAAACAAAATAATCGTCAGTTATTTGTGCATTTTTCACATATTACTTTGTTCTTTTTTGAGATTCGACAAAAACGCTTTATCCTTATCAGTAAGCTGAGCATTCTCAAGCATATCAGGTCTGCGCTTCAATGTTCTTTCAAGTGATTTTTCACGGCGCCATTCATCAACCTTTGCATGATGACCTGAAAGCAGTATATCAGGAACAGTTCTGCCATTCCATTCGCTCGGATGTGTATACTGCGGATATTCCAGCAAAGAATTAAAATGGCTCTCCTCTTCAAAGCATTCATCATCGCTGAGCACACCAGGCAGCATACGTGAAACAGAGTCAGCAACAATCAATGCAGGCAGCTCACCACCGGTAAGCACAAAATCACCAACTGATATTTCTTCAGGTTCAAGTGCCTCAATAACTCTCTCATCAATACCCTCATAATGACCGCATAGCAGCGCTATATTATCGAGCTTTGCAAGCTCCTTAACTCTCTGCTGAGTTAAAGTTTTGCCCTGAGGTGTAAGATATATAAGATGCGGCTTTTCGCCGATTTCGTCACAAAGAGCACTGAAACAATCATATATAGGCTGCGGGGTCATAACCATGCCCATACCACCACCATATGGCTTATCATCAACACGTCTATGCTTATCCACTGTATAATCACGAATATCAATACAGTTAATCTCAACCTTACCTGCCTGTCTTGCCCTGCCTATAATCGACTCACTCATCACAGTATCACACATCTGCGGAAAGAGTGTCAGAATATCAATCCTCATCAAAAAGTCCTTTCATTCTCTTAATTCTGATAACCTGATACTCAGTGTTAATCTCTTTAATAATATCAGGTGTTGCGGGGATAAGCGTATGCTTTCCCCATGATTCGGTATCATAAATATCACAAGAGCCGTAATTGAGCACATCAACAACCTTGCCATACTCTTCTTCAGTGTCAACATCAATAACATAACAGCCAATAATGTCTGCGATATAATTGGCAGCCTCATCAATTTTGGCATCATCACGATTTCCGTATAGCAGCTTGCCTTTAAGTTCTTCTGCTTTTTCTATAGTATCAATACCCTCAAGCTTAATTATTGCAAGATTTTTCTGCGGACGCACGGACAATACCTTAACCGCCTTATTTCCCTTATCATCAAGATATAATTTCTTAAACTGTTTTAAATAATCAATATCATCACACCACAAGGTAAGCTTCAGTTCGCCCTTGATTCCGTGGGTATTATTCAATTTACCAACTTCTAAATATTGTTTCATTTTATCACCGAATTCATTTTGATTCTAATTTTTTTCTGTCAAACAATACACCATCAAACTTTTTCATCAACGTATCAAATATCAGCGCAATAAAGAGTGTTATTGCAAATAAAACAAAGAATAATACGAATGAATTCGTGTTGATGTTCAGCTGACGTAAAACCATCATTGGTAAGCGCTGTAAAATATAAATACTGAAAACATGTTCACCAAAGAAAATTAAAATCGGATTGTTGACTTTTATTTTCATTGATAATAGAGTAATTATAATTGCAAATGCGCCTGACCATATAGCAAAGAATTCAACACCCTCAAAACGGTATTTGAAAGCAATCAAAAAGCAAAATGAAGCCGCAGCAAGACAGAATGTATAATTTATATTATTTTTCATTACAAGCTTATCAATTGTCGGTTTAAAATATGCATACCACATGCCAAGCGGGAAAGTAATCATCGTGTTATAGAAATAAGCATCTCTGCCTACTTTTATATTAAAATAAACCAATCCAATCGTGAGTGCGGTAAAAAGCAGCAAGGCCGGAAAATGATGTTTTCTGATTAATAAAAATGATACTATTGCGATAAGATAAAATGATAATACAGCCGTGATATACCAATTGCTGTTGCCTATACTTGTCCATGTAGTAAAAGCAAGTGATGTTTGTTTAAGCGAATATTCTTTGCCCAATAGTATATCAAGGATTAAAAATAGCAGAACGCATATATCAAAATGAAAAAGGATTTTTAAAAATCTGCCCTTAAATAGATTTTTAACATAAGGAGTTCCTTTTTTCATAATTGAAAGCATCGTTCCATATCCCGAGAAGAATAGAAACGGAACAACGATAAGCTGATTTAAAAAGTTATTAACTTCAATGAAAGCTGCGTCAGATGCGGAATCTAAGCTGAAGTACTGAGCGAAATGACGCAGAAAAACCAAAATTACAAATATGCCGTTAATTGCAGTGGTTGAATCCTTCGAAATATAATCCTTGTTAAATCCGTTCTTTTCAGCATATGTTGCTTTGGATAATATTAAAACAAACAATACGATTAATACAAATGTCATTTTACGCTCCGTATTCTCAGATAGTTTTTATATTATTATAAAATCAAAATAATCATCTGTCAATAAATTCAAGTGTTTTTGGCAGATTGTTTAACATATATGAGTTATAAAAAAAGACCTGACATAATGTCAGGTCTTTTATCAGTCAATTTCTACAGAGATTCTTGCGTCATTTCTTGTTGCTGCTGCACGCATAACAACACGGATTGCTTTGGCAATTCTGCCCTGCTTTCCGATAACTCTGCCCATATCATCCTCAGCAACGTGAAGATGATAAACTATTACGCCCTCTTCGTTAGGTTCGCTAACATCAACAGAAATCTCGTCAGGATTATTTACTAATCCCTTTGTGATGGAAATTAACAAATCTTTCAAAGAAAACACCTCCTGTTTAAGCTTTGTAAATTAAACTCAAAGATTAAAGGATGCCTTCTTTTTTGAGAATGTTCTTAACTGTATCAGTTGGCTGAGCACCGTTAGAAATCCATTTCTTGGCCTTGTCTGCATCAATCTTAATCTCAGCAGGCTCTGTCATTGGGTTGTATGTGCCGATTTCCTCGATGAAACGACCATCACGTGGATATCTTGAATCTGCTACAACTACACGATAGAAAGGTGCCTTCTTTGCGCCCATACGGCGAAGTCTGATTTTTACTGCCATTTTAAATTACCTCCAAAAATATATAAATTATTTTTTATTTTATTAAAACATTAGGTAGATTGAATATGTCCCCTAAGGTTTATTTACTTAATTAAAAACCGAACGGATTTGAGCCGCCGCCCATTTTGCCCATCATTTTTTCAGCCATCTGTGGATTAGCCTGCATCATACGGCGCATCTTTTTACTCATTTTAGGACCGCCTTTGCCGCCGCCAAACTGCTTCATCATCTTCTGCATCTGTTTAAACTGGGCAAGAAGCTTGTTAACATCCTCCACCTGCATACCACAGCCTGCTGCAATTCTGCGCTTGCGTGACGGATTTATGATATCCGGATGCTCCCTCTCCTGCTTGGTCATTGAATAAATGATAGCCTTGAATTTATTAAATGCACTCTCGTCGATATCCTCATCCTTGATTTTACCGCCGATACCGGGAATCATTTTTATTGTATCCTTAAGACTGCCCATTCTTTCAATCTGGTCAAACTGATCAAGCAAATCGTTAAGGTCAAATTTATTTTTAGCAAGCTTTTTCTCAAGCTCAGCTGCCTTCTTTTCGTCAAGCGCAAGCTCTGCCCTTTCAATAAAGGAAAGCACATCACCCATACCGAGAATACGAGACGCCATACGTGACGGATGGAAGGTTTCAAGATTATCAAGCTTTTCGCCTGTACCGACAAATTTAATCGGCTTGCCTGTAACAGCCCTTACAGAAAGAGCAGCACCGCCTCGTGTATCACCATCCAGCTTTGTAAGGATAACACCATCAATACCGAGTGTTTCGTTAAAGCTTTTGGCAACATTCACGGCATCCTGACCGGTCATTGCATCAATAACAAGCAATATTTCGTGCGGATGAACAGTTGAGCGAATATTTTTAAGCTCTTCCATAAGCTGTTCATCAACATGAAGTCTGCCGGCTGTATCAAGGAATACATAATCATTTCCATGATCCTTCGCAAACTTAACGGCCTCTTCTGCAATCTTAACAGGATTTTCAGTTCCCATTTCAAACACAGGAACACCAACCTGCTCACCGACAACCTGCAGCTGCTTGATCGCTGCGGGACGATAAACGTCACACGCAACAAGCAATGGTCTGTGACCTTCTTTTTTGAGTTTAAGGGCAAGCTTTGCGGAATGGGTTGTTTTACCACTACCCTGAAGACCGCACATCATCACAATTGTTGGCGGATGATTTGCAATAGCAAGGCGAGATTCGTTACCGCCCATAAGCTCGGTAAGCTCTTCATTTACTATTTTGATAACCATCTGACCGGGAGTAAGTGACTCCATAACATCGGCACCGATGGCTCTCTGGGTTACCTTAGCGGTGAATTCCTTTGATACCTTATAGTTAACATCGGCCTCTAAAAGTGCAAGGCGAACCTCTCGCATTGCTTCTTTAACATCAGCCTCAGTTAATTTGCCTTTAGCACGCAGCTTTTTAAATGAATTTTCTAAGCGTTCGCTTAAGCCTTCAAATGCCAAGTAATCAACTCCTAAGCATCAGATAATTTACGTTTAACCCTCTTTAAGAAAAGAGGCAAGTGTTTTAATGCGGGCAACGCAGTCATTAACCTCCATTGAAAGTGTGTGATTAAGATTATATTCATTAATAATCTCAGCACACTTTACAATTTCGTCAATACCTTCCTTCATTTCATTAAAGCGTTTTGCAAGACCGAGACGCTCCTCCATATCAAAGAGCTGAGCCTCAGCACGCTTTATTGAATCTCGGACACCCTGACGGGTTATGCCCTCATTTTCGGCGATTTCAGAAAGAGAAAGGTCCTCCTCATAATAATAAATAAGGAAATCATGTTGCTTTTGAGTGAGCATTTCGCCGTAAAAATCAAGTAAAAACGGAATTTCAAGATTCTTTGCCACGACTGCCTCTCCCTTCAAAGTTCAAGTGTAAAGTAATTAATCTTTACAGCAGTAGGTATTATACTAAAGTAAATGCACTATGTCAAGTAAAAATTAAATAAAAAATACAATTAAATTTTAATGAAAGCTATTGACACAATCTATAGTGTAAAGTATAAAAGCTTTTCACTAAATATCGTCGCAGATATTGCAATAATCCAAAATATACTATATAATCTTAGGCAATGAAAAAAATTTCTGAGAGGATTTATGGATAAAAACAAAAAAGCAACATTTCATTTTGCATTAAAAAAATCACTCCCTGTTTTATTCGGCTATCTGTTTTTAGGCTCCGCCTTCGGCATAATGCTCTATGATGCAGGCTACAATTTCATGTGGGCAATATTTATTTCTCTGCTGGTATATGCAGGTTCGGGGCAATTTCTGCTGGTATCTCTTTTATCAAGTGCCGCAGCAGTTCCAACTGTTGCATTTATGACACTGTTCATTAATTCAAGGCATATGTTTTACGGCCTGTCTTTTATTGAAAAATTCAAAAAGGGCGGCTGGAGATATCCATTTATGATATTCTCGCTCACTGATGAGACATATTCTGTCAACACCTCTTTTTCAACTGTACCCGATAATGTTGACGAGATAAAGGCAAGATATTTAATCGGGCTGTTTGACCATGTATATTGGATACTTGGTTCTGTTATCGGCTCACTTGCCGGTCAGCTGATACCGATTGATTTTACGGGCATTGACTTTTCAATGACTGCACTTTTTGTAGTTATCTTTGTTGACTTGATGTTTGAACAAAAAGGCAGAAGAAAGCTTGTTGGACTGACAGGAATTATATGTGCAATACTCTGTCTTATAGTTTTTGGAGCAGAGAATTTTATGCTGCCGACATTTGTTATAACAATTGCTGTGCTCTCGGCAAGCAAATCTTATTTCAGCAAGGAGGTAGCGTAATATGCCTCTAACAACAGAAAAAGCTATAATAGTAATACTCGTTGCGGCAGTATGTACCTTTGCGACAAGACTGTTCCCCTTTGCACTGTTCGGCGGCAAAAAAGAAGTACCTGAATTCATCAAATATCTGGGCGATATCCTCCCCGTTGCAATTATAGGAATATTGATTATATATTGCATGCGGGATTTTATGAGCGGTGATATCAATATAATAATCCCACAACTGATTGCCGTTGCAGCAACAGCACTAATACATTTATGGAGGCGTAACACCTTACTTAGCATAGCTGTTGGTACAATCGGCTATATGCTGCTGATACATTTTGTTTTTGGGTAATATATTTTAAAAGAGCTGTGAAAAATCACAGCTCTTTTACTTTTATTATTTATCTTCTTTGTGGTGGTGGGAGATAATCGTCAGGTGAATTGTCACGCATTTCATTACGTTCCATTTTCTGCTGACGGCGTTTCTTTTTCTTCTTGCTGTTATTGACATAAAGTATAATATAGGCAACAGCTAAAAGCACAATCACAACGCCTACAAGCTTGACTATTGTTGAACTGAAAAACTCCTTAAGTGCATTGATAACTTTAAGGAAGGTTGACAGCTCTACATCGTTTGCAGCGACCAAATCGACAGTTGCAATGATTTCATCACCATAAATTATATTTGCCTTGCAGACATCCTGTCCCTTAACAACAGGTGCTTTCAGCACCTCAGGCTTTTCAATTGTTTCTATAATAACAGCTGATTTGTCAAGTGCTGCCGGAACAATTACATTTGTGTCTTCCTTGGCAACGAGCTGAACGCTGTCTGCATCCTTACCATCCTCTACAGCAGCTTCGCTCATAACCTCGTTCTGACTGACAAGGGTTGTATATTTCAAGCTGTCAAATGCCCATTCGAATAAAGACTTTGCATCAACAAAAGAGCATTTTGTCAAATAAGGCTCGTTATTGATTGCCTGCTGAGGTGATTTCATAACAACTGCAAGGTAGTTATAGCCATCCTTGGATGCCTTTGTAATTACACAATATTCCGCCTCGGTTGTAGAACCTGTTTTAATACCCTGTGCATATTCATAATAATATGTTAAATAGCCCTTATGAAGCATCAGATTTGTGTGGCCTAAATTCAAATCCTTATACTTGATATCAGTTGTTGTTGAATACTTTACAAATGCCGGATTCTTGAGTGCTGCAAGTGTTATTGTTGCCATATCGCGTGCTGTTGTATAATGATTGCCATCATGCAGACCATCAGCATTTACAAAATGGGTATCCTTACAGCCAAGAGATTGAACATAATTATTCATCTCAGCAACAAATGCATCTGCACTGCCGGACACATATTCAGCAAGCATCTGGCTTGAATCACAGGCAGAATACACCATTGTAAGGTATAACAGCTCGTCAATAGTCAGTTCCTCACCAACCTCAATGCCTGCAACCTGTGCACCTGTGCCGAGAATGGAATCATAAGCATTCTGGCTCATTGTTGTTTTTGCATTAAAATCACTTACCTTATTGATAGCAACCATTGTTGTTACAATTTTCGTCAGTGATGCAGGATATAATCTTTCGTCTGCGTTTTTTTGAGCTACAACAGGATAGGAATCATCATCAAGATTGATAAGCATATATGCCTCGGCATAAATTTTTCTGTCAGGCTCATAAGTAGCTGCGTTTACCGAAAAAGGTACGCAGAATACCGAAATAATTAAAATGATAAGAGTTAAAATATAAGAAAGTGTTCTTTTCATAGACTTGACACCTTTAGCTGAAAAATATATTATATTAGTAGTTTAACATTTTTTGATTTTGTTTTAAAGACTATTTTATATATTTTTTATTAATATTTTGGAGAAATTTATGATTTATATTACAGGCGACACACACGGTGACATTTCCTGCTTAAAAAATCCAAAGCTCAACAAGCTTGGTGAAAAGGATATTTTAATTGTATGCGGCGATTTCGGCTTTATCTGGGATCCTGAAAATCCGACAGAAAAAAAGAATATGGAGTGGCTGAAAAAAAGAAAATACACGATTTGCTTTGTTGACGGCGCACATGAAAATTTTGATATTCTCAACTCATATACACCATACCGCTGGAAAGGTGGAAATGCCCACAAAATTGCAGATAATATCTATCACCTGATGCGCGGCGAGGTTTTCACCTTTGAGGGCAAAACCTTTTTTGTTATGGGCGGCGGAGAAAGTGATGACGCATTTATGCGAGAAAAAGGCACCTCCTGGTGGGAGGACGAGCTTCCGAATGCCGAGGAATTAAGAAACGGTGCAATGAATCTGAGTGACAGTGATAAAAACATCAACTATATCCTCACTTACGAAGCACCGACAATCGCTAAGGAAATTCTTAAGCAGCGCACAAATCACAATATTCTTATAACACCGCTTAACACCTATCTGCAGGAAATCATGCACAATGTTGATTATATGCACTGGTATTTCGGCTCACTGCATATTGACTTGAATATCAGCAAAAAAATGACTGCTGTATTCAATGAATTCATACAGGTATCATAATAAACACAAAATCATCTGCATAGATTAATAATAAGTTTTTATATAATAGAACGGCACAGTTAAAACACTGTGCCGTTTTTTGCAGTTTGATTTGACAGTAATACGCTCATTAATAAAAATATTTTTATTTTCTTTTTGAATATATTTGTAAAAATTTATAAACTTGCCTTGTAGCTTTCTCCCCAAGCCCACATTGATTCAAGAACAGGCTGCAGACTCATACCTAAATCAGTCAATGTATATTCAACTCTTGGAGGAACTTCAGGATATACTGTTCTAGTTACAAGACCATCAGCCTCCATATCTCTTAACTGTGCAGTAAGAACCTTTTGACTAACAGTACCTAATGATTTTTTCAGCTCACCAAAGCGTTTTGTTCCCGGAATTAAATCACGCAGTATTAATACCTTCCATTTGTTTCCTATCAGTGTCAATGTTGTTTCTACCGGACAAGCAGGAAGGTTTTTTATTTCATTTTCAGGCATAATAACATCTCCTTGAAAAGTTTTGCAATTTTTTTTGAAAATCGAACATCTATAAAAAGTCGTGTAAATGCGTAATTGTTACCAATCGGTAACTGCCTAATAGTTTCTTTCGGGTAACTACGGCACAATAAAGTGCGTACTTTACAGATAATACCATAAGCTGTACAATGCAGTCAAGAGATGAGTCGACACACTCTTAAAGATTAAATAAAAATGTAACGGAGGATTTCATAATGAATAAAAATACATTTAAAACAGTAAAACTCACAAAGGGTGAAATGAACATTTACGATTTCGGAGAAATTAAACTTCATGCTTATAAAACTAATGATTTTATAGATGATGAGGTTTTTATTGTTGAAAAGAACGGTAAAGCTGTGGTTATTGAATCTCCATGCTTTTTTGACAATAATAAAGAACTTGAAGCATATCTTAACGATAAAGAGGTTAAGGGTATGCTAATTGCATATCATGGTGCGGGTGCTTCATTTTTACCTCAGGTGCCAAAATATTCTACTCAAAATGCAAGTGAATATTCATCTATAGGCGGAGGAAAAGCATTGATTGATAATTTTACAGGTGCATTCAGTAAAATCTTTGATAATTCCGTTCATAAAATTACTGACATTATTGAAGAGGGAAAATTAACAATCGGCGGTATTGATTTTATTATCAAAAGAACAAATGAAGCTTTTGATATTGAAATACCTGAAATTAACGTTGTCTATACTCATATGCTCGGTCATGATTGTCACTCTATTGTTGCAGGAGGCGGACATGCTGATGCAATGATTTCAGAGCTTAAAGGATATATTGAAAAGGGATATGATCTTATATTGACCTCTCACTACACTCCGGAAAATTTAAAGGATGCAAGAACAAAAATAGATTATCTCGAGAATCTTAAGACTATTGCTGCCCAATGTAATAATGCAGATGAATTTAAATCTGAAGTTCAAAGTGAATATCCTCAGTACAGCGGACAAAATTACCTGGATATGACAGCAGGATTTTTCTTTTCTTAAATACTATGACACAGAGCGAAAGACTTTTATGGCTGATTAAATATCTGCTTGCAGAAAATCCAGGATACAAAAATGTTGCAATACCTGTTCATACTGACGAACAATTTAATCTGTATCGTTCACTTGTTAATGTGCGTATGCCTGAATTGATTAGTGACGAATATCTGACTGTTGAGGATGAATATTTACGGGAAGAAACAAATAGAAAAGGTATCAAACATATAAACAAACTGATTCCTTGCAGTGATGATATTTATTTATGGCAGGGTGATATCACAACAATTGATGCCGATGCGATAGTCAACGCTGCAAACAATCAGCTTTTGGGTTGCTTCTGCCCCTGCCACGCTTGTATTGATAATTGTATTCATACTTTTGCAGGTGTACGGCTTCGTTTGAATTGCAATGAAATTATGCAAATGCAAGGCTGTAAGGAGCCGACAGGCAGAGCCAAAATAACGCCTGCATATAATCTGCCGAGTAAATATGTTATTCATACTGTCGGTCCTATTATAAACGGTATTCTCTCGAAAAAAGACAAAGAGCTGCTCGCATGCTGCTATTATGAATGTTTGAAATCAGCTGACGAATACAGCTTGGAGAGCATTACTTTTTGCTGTATTTCAACAGGTGAATTTCATTTCCCGAATGACAGAGCAGCACAGATTGCCGTGAATACAGTCAAAGCATACAAAACAGAAACCAATAGCAAAATCAAGGTGATATTTAATGTTTTCAAAAATAAAGACTATGAAATCTACAGAGAATTACTCTGTTCAGATTAATAGATTAAAGAAAGTATTTACCAAATGTGATGCAATAGTTATCGGTGCAGGTGCTGGACTTTCTGCTGCAGCAGGTTTTACCTACACCGGTAAAAGATTTGATGAGTATTTTTCTGATTTCAAAGAAAAATATGGCTTTGATGATATGTATTACGGCGGATTTTACCCATATAGAACACAGGAGGAATTCTGGGCATATTGGAGCAGATATATCTATATAAATCGATATCTTGATGCACCGACTGATTTATATAACAAACTCTATACCTTAGTTAAAGATAAAGATTATTTTGTTATTACCACCAATGTTGACCATTGCTTTCAAAAGTCCGGTTTTGACAAAACAAGATTATTTTATACGCAGGGCGATTACGGACTTTTTCAGTGCAGTGTGCCATGTTGTCATGAAACCTTTGATAATGAGGAAATGATTAAGGCTATGTATACACAGCAAAGGAATATGAAAATACCAAGTAATTTAATACCAAAATGCCCTCACTGCGGAAAGACGCTTACAACAAATTTGAGATGCGATGATAAGTTTGTTCAGGATGAGGGATGGTATAAAGCAAGTGAAAGATATTCTGATTTTATACGCAGACATAAAAATTCAGATATATTTTTTCTTGAAATAGGTGTTGGATATAATACCCCTGGCATCATAAAATATCCATTCTGGCAGATGACCGCTGAAAATGCAAAGGCTACCTATGCCTGTATAAATATAAACAGCACAGATTTTCCTAAGGAAATCGAACATCAGACCATATGTGTTAATGATGATATATTAAAAGTAATAGATGATATGAGTTAAGGAGATAGGCAATGCCTATCTCCTTAACTTATACTATATACAATTTACAAACAATCAAACGATTGCTTTCAAGACAAAGAACACGTTTTCAATTACTATATTGCGTCATTCATGAAATTCACAATATAATCAAAGACCTCTTGATAATTTGTCTCATTCAGAATTTCATGTCTGCCGGCAGGAAAAAGCTTTATCTGTGTCTTGGTATGACCCGTTGCTTTGAGACCGTCATAAATCTCCTTAATACCCTTCGCATAATTGCCGACAGGGTCCATTGAACCACTGATAACAAGAATAGGAATATCCTTAGGGACGCTGTTATACCACTCCTTGGAATTGGCATTGATATTAAGCTTTATAAGATCATTCATACCCTGCGCAGAGAACAAAAATCCACAGTAAGGATCATCAATATATTCATCAACAATTCTGTTATCTCTTGTAAGCCAATCAAATGAGGTACGCTTTTCAAACTTATTGTTATATGCACCGAAGGTCATCTTGTCAAGCGTCTTTGATTTATGCTTCGCACCCTTTGCCTTAGCAACGAGTGATGACACAGCATCGCCTATACCCGCTATCGGATTAGCACCGCCTGTTCCCATATAAATTGCAGCATCAAAGCCTGCATCTGCATACCACGCAGTAAAGCAGCGAACTATAAATGAGCCCATTGAATGACCCATAACAATAATTTTTTTGTCAGGATAAGCCTCTTTCGCCTTGTCAAAATTCGTCTTTAAATCCTTGACAAGATTAATATAACCGTTTTTATCGCCGAAAAATCCTGTTTCAGCAGTCTTTTGATTTGACCTGCCGTGATTTGCCATATCGTGCATAAAAACAGCAAATCCATTATCTGTAAGATATTCAATAAATTTATAATACCTTCTCTGGTGTTCTGCCATGCCATGATGAATAACAACAACTGCCTTCACCTGCTCATCATCAGGATAATACTCACAGCCGTATATATCACATACATCTGTAGCTGACCTGAAATTGTAATCTCTGAATTTCATAAATTTACCCCTCTCAAATTATGAAAAATATATGTATTATTCCTCGTCAATTATGTCCGAGGTACAATGACAGCACTTAACCGCGTCAATCGGAATTTCACTTTTGCAAAACGGACAAGTTTTGGTTGTAGGCTTTTCCTCTTCCTTGTTTTTATCCTCAGTTATTTTTTTCCCGATTGATACTGCCTTATTGACAGTCTTAACAATGCAAAAGATAATCAGTGCCATAATCAAAAAATTGATAACTGCCGAAAGAAAAGCACCGTAATCAATATAATTTTCACCGATAAGATGCAGCTTGCCCTGAATTTCGGCTCCTCCGATACAGTTAATAAGCGGCTTTATAATATTATCAGTAAGCGAGGTTACAATTCCCGAAAAAGCACCACCGATAATAACGCCGACTGCAAGATCCATTACATTGCCCTTAGAAATAAATTCTTTAAACTCTGCAAAAAACTTTTTCATTTATACATCCTCTTTTCTCACCACTTATATAGACTGAATATATTTTAATATTATCATATTACACCTGTAAAATCAAATGGTGGAATAAACTTTGCGTCAGCTGACGAAAGCTCCTGGATAAACAGCTTATCCATTGCGTTGAGCAAGGCATAATCAACGACCTTATCATATTCTCTCTTGGTTATTGTTCTGTTAATTTCGGGCAAATCATCAAGTCTGCCGCAAGGTACATATTGCGCCATAAGTGAAAGATATGTATCCGGAAGATTATTCTTAAACCAATCTATAATTGCGATTGAAGAATTGGTGTTCTGAGGCAATATAAGATGACGGACAATCAAGCCGCTTTTCATCATATCCCCTTCAAAGGAATCTTCAACCTGCCTGCGCATTTCAAGTATGGCAGCGGACGCCTTATCAAAATAGTCCTCTGCTTTTGAATATCGTAATGATTTATCTGCTCTTATATATTTTAAATCAGGCAAATAAACATCAATTAATCCGCTCAGCTTTTTGAGTGTTTCAACCTCCTCATATCCACTGCTGTTATATACAATCGGAACAGGTCTGTGCCATTTTGACAAAACTGCTGCCAGTCTGTCGGCATAATGTGTCGGATTAACAAGATTTATATTTTCAGCACCTTGTTTAATCAGTTGCTCAAAAATTTCAACAAGCCTTTCATCGGTTATATCAACCCCCTTATTGTCACGGCTGATTTCACAATTCTGACAAAAGGCACAACGCAGATTACAGCCGCTGAAAAAAACTGTACCGCTTCCGTTTTTACCGCTGATAAAAGGCTCTTCCCAAAAATGCAGTGCTGCACGCGCTACTCTGAAAGTGTTTTTACTTTGGCAATAGCCGACAATATTATCTCTGTCGACATTACAATGTCTCGGACAAATTGAACAAATCATAATAACGCCTTATAAATATCGCCTTTCTTAAACGGTGTCTGAGATGCAATTTCTTTAGCAGCATTATTGACAGACATCCCCTTTTCAACAAGCTGTTTGGCCATATTCACCGCTGCATCAAGAGTTACATCTGATATCTGCTCGGCTTTTTTACCCTCAACAATCAATACAATTTCTCCTTTAAGAGAACCATTGCAATACTGCTCACAGGCATCAGACAAGGTAGTTCTAATCACCTGCTCATGTATTTTTGTAATTTCACGGACGATTGCAAGCTGCCTGTCACCTAACACCTTATGCAAATCCTGTAAAGTATTTGCCAGCTTATGCGGTGCCTCATAAAAAATGAGCGTTCTTTTTTCTTCCTTGATTTCTTCCAGATGCTCTCGTCTTGACTTTTTATTAACAGACAAAAAGCCTTCAAAGGTAAAACGTCCGCTCTCCATTCCTGATATCGCAAGAGCAGTTGCAAAAGCAGTCGGTCCCGGAACTGATTCAACCTCAATACCCATTTCGTGACAAAGCGCTACCAGATCCTGCCCGGGGTCGGAAATGGCAGGCATACCTGCATCTGTCACAATCGCACAGCTTTCACCGCCTGCAATACGTGAACAGATATATTCGCCACGCTCTCGTTTGTTATGTTCAAAATAGGACACCATTTCTTTTTTGATATCAAAATGGTTTAACAGCTTCATTGTTACACGTGTATCCTCAGCTGCTATAAAATCAACTGCTGAAAGTGTTTCAACCGCACGCGGTGATAAATCACCAAGATTACCTATCGGTGTTCCGACAACATATAATTTTCCGTTATTATTTCTCATTATTTATCATACCCATCGGCATATGAGCCGTAAATATCAAGCATTTCTTCAGTAAATTTGCCGTTCTCTTTTTTTATTATCAGCTGTGGCTCAACACGCAAAAAAGGCTTAGCACCCTTCTGTCCCTGAATTAAGAAAAGGAATGGCTGTTCGCCGTGCTTGTCCTGCACAAATCTTAAGCGCTTGGGCTCAAGCTTATATTTTCTCATCAGCTCAATGGTATCAACCAAGCGTTCGGGTCTGTGGCACATACAAAATTTACCGCTGTATTTAAGCAGATATGATGCCGCCTTGACTGCATCCTCAATATTACAGCACACCTCATGGCGGGCTATTCTTGCACTTTCACCAAGTGATTCAATACCTGTTCCTACAGGCTTATACGGCGGATTCATCGTAACAAGAGAAAACTCCTCAGCCGCAAAAACCTTGTCAATCTCTCTCAAATCACAATTATATGGTCTGAGCCTGCTGTGCAAATTATTCTGTTCAATAGTATAGCAAACCTGTTCATAGGCATTCTGCTGAATATCGAGACAGGATACATTATTAATTTTTTCATTTCTCAGCCACAGAAGCGGAATTATTCCACAGCCTGTTCCCATATCAAGTGCCTTGTCTCGCGGCTTAATGCCTGCAAAATTGGAAAGTATAACTGCATCTGTACCAAAGGTGTGATTATCACTCACTGCAATTTTTATGTCATCCGACAATCGTTCAAATCTATACATATCCATATTATAGCAATTAAGAAAATATTTTTCAATATATATAAACTATAATCGAAATAAAAACACGAGCGGATAACCACTCGTGTTCTGTTTCTAAAATATTATCCTGCAAGGAATTCGGACACATTATCGTAATCCTTAACCTTTTCTGCATTATTTTCAATAATACGCTCTTTGAAAGAAAGTCTCTTCTTTCTTGGCTTGAGAGCTTCTGTATATCGTCTTGATACTGCAATAAAGATTGCGAAGATATATGGCATACCAAGATTTGTTTCGAGCAATGAATTGATAATCATAGGAGAAATGGCAGTTACATTCTTTCCTGTAACACCTAAGTCAGCAGAACGAATTCCTCCAAGATACAAGCCAATTTCCCATCCTGCCTGTACCAGAATTCCGATGATTAAAAGCCACGGGATATTTACTCTTTCAACCTTCTTTTTACAGCTCATATTCCATACGAACAATAATACATATCCGACAAACAGGATTAAAGCCATCCAACCATGATAAGCTCCTGTTTCACGCCAAATTGTAATTGAGTAATCGTGCGGACCAAAGGTTTTTGTGAGAAGCGGACAACAAATCCACCAACCTAATATAAGTGTGGTCCATTCAAACAGATTTTTATCCTTTGAAATCCAAAGCCAGATCCACGTAAAATTAGTAAATCCATAGCTCATCGACATCCACATAAGAACCCAGAACAGTTGACCCTCTGTTCCCTCCGCACCATTCATAAGCAAGTGGCGAGAACCGGTTGCTAAGTGGAATATTCCGAAATCAACAATCTGATACAGAATACCTGCAAGAAAACCTACGATTACAGTTGTGTACTTCTTTTTATAAATCAACAGACCTGTAAAAAGAACAAGAAATGCAATGTCAAGCCACATATAAAATGGCTCGAACACTCTTTGTGCAACAACTTCCATTTTTTGACCCCCTCAAATAAAAATATTTTTTTGAATAAAACAGCTTACAAAATCACTCTCATTTTATTTGTTTTCCCGTGACAAATAAAACGAAAAGTAATTAAAAAGCCGAGAATTCCGAATTACCATTTTTGTCTTGAAGCAATCTGTTCAAGCTGCACAGCTTCGTCAATATCATAAAACAGCTTAAACCGCTTTGCCCAAACATCCTCATCTACATCGCTGTACCATACATAATCATCATACGGCAGCTGCTCAACCTGAATCGTACCTGCACCGGACTGTGCATCCTGCTGTGCTTTTTCGATTCTTTCATTATTGCATACAGCAATTGTACCATAAATATAGAAAAGATAAATTAATCCGACTGCCGCTGTAATAATGGTTGCTTTTGATGCCTTTGCACATTTTTCTTTTACAGCCTCATCAAAAAGGCTGTAGAATTCCATACCCAGATAAATCATCATTACATATGGTGCAAAGAAACATCGGCTGCCGATTGGAGTTACAACAAACAATGGAGCAATCATACATCCTGTGCTGAGAAGGATGAAAAACAGCCTTGTCTTTTGATTAATTTCAAATGGTAATATAAATAAGAAAACAATAAATGCAAGAATATAGGCAGCTGTTGCCGCACCCTGCACAGCAGATAACAATAACAGTGCTTTAACACCACTTACTTTTATCATAATTGAGCTTGCAGCAAAGGCAATCATAACAGCAATTGCTATTGTACCAAATACTCTTGATTTTTTTGAAAGCTTATTTTTCACTTTTAGCCAAACAACAAAGCACACACCTACAAGGAACATGTTTAAAACAAAATTGTTGATAAAGCCTTCAGGTGCAATTGTATTAAAATAAGCTTTGAGTGCTCTTGAAATAATACCCGAATCATCACCGATTGTTCTGTAGCCATCACTTCCGTCAGCAACAGAACGGTAAACAGAATTTGAAAACATAAGTGCAGTGCCGGCAATCGTACCAATAAAATATGCAATATGCTGAACATACGCCCTCTTAAATTTAATTATTGTAAATACAATTACATAAACAGCCAAAACAATATTGTATAATGTCAAATGCTCAACAATTAAAGTATTGGCAGCACCGAGAATAAGCAGCGGCACTACAGCAAGCGGTGACTGCTTCGGCTTGTCATTACTATAGATATTTTTGACATAGTAAATGTATATCAGCGTAAGGAAAATTGATGTAGTGTAGTTTGCAAAACCGCTTGTCCAAACAATTGCCTGTCTTAACAGAGTGACCGGCATAAGTACCAAAACAGTTGATATTATAAACGCACCATTTTTCTGCTCACCTGTAAGCTTATTAACAAGAACAATTATTCCTGTCAGGCAGAAAGACATTGCAACAGACTTCAGCAAATTCGAACGGGTAAGTGCAAGTACAATCAGATTGCCGAAATAACGGCCGCTATAATTATCAAACCAATTTGAAAGACGGTCAAGTCCTATCTGACTTCCCCATGCCCAGTCATCACCGGAATACGGAAACAACATACATAAAAAGAACAAAAGCACAAAAATTATGCCATATGTTATTAGGCTGCCGCCCTTAAATTGTTTATTAGCAAATTTACTCATAACTCACCCCGAATGATATCATATGCGATTATTATAAATTATTTGTGATATAATTGTCAATGCTTGGAAAGAAAGATTTGAATTTCCTAAAAACAAAAAAAATTGAAGCGCAAGCCTAACGACAAGCGCTCCAATCTGTTAATCAGTTTCAAGTTACATTAATGCAGTCACCTATATCTCCGCCTCATCCATCCTTCAGCCAAAAACCTTTTTCCGTTTCATCTCCATATGCAGTTACTTAATAAACAAGCGAATCGGCGCATTGTATTAAAAGTCCGGCATATAAAAAATCAATTTCCAAAAGTATGTCATCGGTAGAAGTCGGTTTCAATACAAGTTATTCTACATAAGCCGTCGTCACGGCTTGTGAATATTTTAACATCAAGCTGTCACTTTTGCAATACTTTTTTAATATTTTTTATAATTATCCAAAAAGCTGTGCTTAATTGAATTTTGTTTATAGCCGATAACTGTATCAAGATTTACATTCTGCACACTTTTAAAAATATTACATTCAACCTGGGGATTAACTTTCTTCATTTCCCTTATCATATTTTTTATCTCAAGGCGTTTCGACAGCTCCTCTCTGTCCTGTGCCGCCTCAGTAAATTTGCAGGCACACTGCAAAAATGTAAGATTATTATAATCACGCCAATGCTTGATATCATCCTCTCTTATAAGATACATCGGTCTTATAAGCTCCATACCATCAAAATTAGTGCTGTGCAGCTTAGGCATCATTGTCTGCACCTGACCGCCGTAAAGCATACCCATCAGTATTGTTTCAATCACATCATCATAATGATGTCCAAGTGCAATTTTATTGCAGCCAAGGCTTTTTGCCTTGCTGTAAAGATATCCTCTTCTCATTCTGGCACAAATATAGCATGGTGACTTTTCTATATGGAATACAGAATTAAAAATATCCGACTCGAAAATCTGTACAGGCACATTGAGCATAGCAGCATTATTTTCAATCTGCCTACGGTTAGGTGCACTATAGCCCGGATCCATAACAATATATTCTACGTCAAACGGGAATTTATTGTGCCTTTTAAGCTCTTGAAAAAGCTTTGCCATAAGCATCGAATCTTTCCCACCTGATATACAGACAGCAATTCTGTCGCCCTCCTGAATCAAATCATAATCATTGATAGCGGCTGTAAAGCGACTCCAAATTCCCTTATGAAATTTTTTATTGATACTGCGTTCAACCTCTTTTGCCTTATCAAAATTCTGTGCCATATTAATTCCTCAATCTATAACTTTAAATGAATATATTACGTATATTATCACAAAGAGCATTTTCTGTAAAGGAATTAATGCTGTGTAATGATTCAAAAAAAGTTTATATTTTTTGTAAATTGACATAATTTTTATTTGCGTTTTTTATTAATTCTGCTATAATACTTGTGTTAGAGCATTATAGACAGATAAAATCAATCAAAACACGGTTAAATTTCATTTGTCAGCTCTGAACAAACTATCAAGTGAGGATTAAATATGGGAGGATTTTTTGCTACTGCATCTAAAGAGGATTGCGTATTTGATTTGTTTTATGGCACTGACTACCATTCACACCTTGGCACAAGACGTGCGGGTATGGCAGTTTATGACGAAACGAACGGCTTTGACAAGGCTATTCACAATATTGAAAACGCCCCTTTCAGAACCAAATTCAAAAAAGAATCAAACGAAATGCACGGTACACTCGGTATCGGATGTATTTCTGACTTTGAGGCTCAGCCTATCTTAATTCGTTCCCACCACGGAACCTTTGCTGTTACAACAGTCGGCAAAATCAACAATGCGGATGAAATAGTTGATGAAATAATCAAGTCAAACACACATTTCTTTGAAATGCAGAATGGCGAGATTAACCAGACAGAGCTGGTAGCGGCAATCATTAACCAAAAAGATAATATTATTGACGGCATTAAATATGCACAGGAAATTGTTGATGGATCACTTAGTCTGCTTGTGCTTAAGCCTGAATGTATTATCTGTGCAAGAGATAAAATGGGCAGAACCCCTATCGTTATCGGTAAAAAGGATACCGGTTTTTGTGCCAGCTTTGAAAGCTTTGCATTTCTCAATCTTGGATATACCGACTATAAGGAGCTTGGCCCGGGCGAAATTGCAGTAATGACTGCTGATGATGTTAAAACCGTTATTGCGCCGGGCAAGAATATGAAAATCTGTACATTTCTGTGGATTTATTACGGATATCCATCATCATCATACGAGGGTATCAGCGTTGAGAAAATGCGTTATAACTGCGGACAGGCCCTTGCAAAGCGTGACAATGTCAAGCCTGATATTGTTGCCGGTGTGCCTGATTCGGGTATCGCTCACGCAGTTGGTTATTCAAATGAGTCCGGAATTCCGTTTTCACGTCCGTTTGTAAAGTATACACCAACATGGCCGCGTTCCTTTATGCCGACACATCAAAGCAAAAGAGATCTTATTGCGAAAATGAAGTTAATCCCTATTCATGATTTGATTGAGGGCAAAAGTCTTTTGCTCATTGACGATTCAATCGTGCGCGGAACTCAACTGAGAGAAACCACGGAATTCCTGTATGCAAGCGGCGCGAAAGAGGTGCATATCAGACCTGCATGTCCTCCGCTGCTTTACGGATGTAAATATCTGAACTTCTCACGCTCAACCTCTGAAATGGAGCTCATAACACGCAGAGTTATCACTGAGCTTGAGGGCGGTATGCCTGATGACGAAACACTCAAGGAATACACAAACCCTGACAGCGAAAAATATCAGAACATGGTTGATAAGATTTGCGAAACACTGCATTTCACATCACTGAGATACCACAGACTTGATGATATGATTGAGGCTGTAGGAATCGGAGCAGATAAGCTTTGCACCTATTGCTGGAATGGCGAAGAATAAAATATGAATATATAAAACCAAACGGCTCGGAAATTCCGAGCCGTTTTACTTTGCAAAATATAAATCAAACTATGTTAGATGTGTTATTAATTTTCTCTGTTGAAAGGAGAGATTTTTTTGCATAATGCGTACAGGTTACTC
>CAMWPJ010000028.1 GCA_947176035.1 uncultured Clostridia bacterium
TACGCAGGTATCGAACCAGCGTATGTTTTGCGTGCTTTTTGTCTTTTGCTCGGGGGCAGTACCATCGTACAGCTCCCACTCGCAAAATACAAAATTTCGGGTAATTTCTCACCCTCTAAATACGCATTTCCTCGTTTTTGCGTACTACGATAAACAATAATTTATCATAATAATGAATAACCATAACCATTTGCAATGGCATCGACTCTTTCACCTGCTTTGCAATGCGGGCAATCGTGAGGAGCATATGCCTCATATCCGGGCACATCATCCTTGGTAAAGATTGTATTAACCTCAACGCCATCTACACTGCCTACTGCCGAGAAAATAGATGTTACACCTGCAACCCTTCCACCGTAGTAGCTCACACTCTCCATCGCTCTTGCAACGGTTTTACCGCTTGTAATACAAGAAATAAGAATAACAACATTCTTACCCTGAATCAGCTTTTTCAGATTATCACGAAAAATAATATTACCGGAAGCATCATACTCGGGACCTAAAACATAAACATTATTATCAGGATTCGGATTAAGCATATTAGGTCGTGACAGCTCATGTGCCAGATAAGCACCGAGAGCCTGTGTTTCATAAAGACACAAAACCGTATCTACATTAATACTCCTCTCGGCATAATACTGTGCCATAAGCATAGCCGCATCAACAGACACATTATGATTATGTTTGATATCAGATGTACCGATATAATAATTAAGATGTGATGATGCTGAAATGTAATGACCGGGCATTGCGTGAATAAACACCCTTTCATCTCTGTGTGAGGTTATTGTGTAAACTAGTTTATCCATAATATTGCATGCTCCTTTTATATTTCTTCTATTATTAATTTTACCCCATCATCAATAATTTTTCAACAGAGGCGCACATACAAAATATTAATATTTATTTGTGAAAAATAGACAAATGATTAAAAAAAACAAGGAGATGCCAAGCATCCCCTTATTTTTATAAAAAAATTACTGAAAATCAAAAACATTTACCCAGGAATCGAGCAAATCCTTTTCCTCAGCGATATTCTTGATGCTCTGTGAGCAAGCAACAATAGGCATCCACTGCCAAACAAGCTGCTTAGGAATATCAGCCTTTTTGCAGAAAAGTGCAAGATATTTTTCGGCAAGGTCTTTTTTATCCTGCAGGCAGAAAACAAGATATGTTCTTGCTGCATCTGCAGACGCGTTGCCCTGTGTTGCATGTGCCCAGTCAATTATATAGTAATCGCCATCAGGAGTAACAACAATATTTGACGGGCAGAAATCACCGTGAAGTACCTTTGTATGCTTCTTCATACCCTCAAGACGGTTGTGCAGATCAAAACGAATCGTTGCTTCATATGATGATGCACTGATTTTTGCGTGCATTTTATCTTTAATTTTATTAAGGTGAGGAGCTTTTTTAGAATGAATTTCAAGCTGAAGGTCAACAAACTTTTCAAGATATTCGTCTTCCTTTTCAGGATTTTCAGTCATAAGCTGTGACAGTGTTTTTCCCTCAATATATTCTCTGGTAATTGCCCAACCGCTTTCTGTTTTTGATACATTCAAAAGCTTGGGAATTTTAAGCCCTGTCTCCTCAACTCTGGCATTGTTCAGTGCCTCATTGAGTACCTCTGCCTTAGTAAAACTATCATCAAATTCCTTTACAAGCTTATCGCCATCGCGATAAATTTTCTTATGTTCTCTTTCTTTAATAGTTGCCATAAAGACACCCCCTATTTATTTTAGCATAGTATATGCCGCTGTGCAAGCACATACTATGCTGCAGTTAGCCAAACAAGAATTGAATAAAATGGTGCAGGGAACTGATCATTTTAGGCTATTGGGTTCGACTCTTCTTTAGCTATGAGTTCATTATTTACCGTAATATGCTCTGAGGTACATATCCTTGATTTCACTCATAAGAGGAAGTCTTGGGTTAGCGCCTGTGCACTGATCATCAAATGCCTGCTCAACCATTTCATCAAGAGTATCAAGGAAGTATTTTTCATCCACACCATAATCCTTGATGCACTTTTTGATACCGCAGTATTCCTTAAGCTCATCAACCTTTTTGATAAGGCCCTTGAGTTTAGCCTTGTCATCCTTACCCTTTACACCGAGAGCATCTGCAACCTGTGCATAACGTGCAAGTGTCTTTGGATAATCATACTGGCTGAAGGTACCCATCTTTGCAGGAACTTCAGCAGCATTAAACTCAAGCACATAGTCAATCATAAGTGCATTGGCTACACCATGTGGAAGATGATGGAACGCACCAAGCTTATGAGCCATTGAGTGACAAATACCAAGGAAGGCATTTGCAAATGCCATACCGGCCATTGTTGCAGCGTTTGCCATTTTCTCTCTTGCAACAGGATCGTTAGGTCCGTTGTCATATGCTCTTGGGAGATACTCAAAGATATTCTTAAGAGCCTCAATAGCAAGACCATCAGTATATTCTGTAGCCATCATTGAGGCATAAGCCTCAAGAGCGTGCGTTACAGCATCAATACCTGATGCAGATGTAAGACCCTTTGGTGCATTCATATGAAGGTCAGCATCAACAATTGCCATATTAGGCATAAGCTGATAGTCAGCAAGCGGATACTTTGTACCTGTCTTTTCGTCCGTAATAACCGCGAAAGGTGTAACCTCTGAGCCTGTACCTGCGGATGTTGGAATAGCAATAAAGTAAGCCTTTTCACCCATTTTAGGGAAGGTATAAACTCTCTTGCGGATATCCATAAATCTCATTGCAAGGTCAAAGAAATCAGCTTCAGGATGCTCATAGAGTACCCACATAATCTTTGCAGCATCCATTGCAGAACCACCGCCAACTGCGATAATACAATCCGGCTGGAATGCGTTAATCTGAGCCGCACCCTCTTTTGCACAGGCAAGTGTTGGGTCCGGTGCAACGTTGAAAAATGTTGAATGAGTAATACCCATTGAATCAAGTTTATCTGTAATCGGCTTTGTGTAGCCATTATTGTAAAGGAATGAGTCTGTTACAATAAATACCTTTTTCTTGCCAAGAACTGTTCCAAGCTCATCAAGTGCAACAGGAAGACAGCCTTTTTTAATATAAACCTTTTCAGGTGCTCTGAACCAAAGCATATTTTCCCTTCTTTCTGCAACAGTCTTTATATTGAGCAGATGCTTAACACCTACATTCTCTGACACTGAGTTACCGCCCCAAGAGCCGCAGCCAAGTGTAAGTGACGGAGCAAGATCAAAGTTATAAAGGTCACCGATACCGCCGAAAGATGAAGGAGTGTTAACAAGAATACGGCAGGTTTTCATACGAGCAGCAAATTCGTCAATCTTAGCTCTTTCAGTTGTCTCATTAAGATAAACAGATGATGTATGACCATAACCACCGTCAGCGATAAGCTGTTCAGCCTTTGCGAGTGCATCGTTGAAATCCTCACTCTTATACATTGCAAGAACCGGAGAAAGCTTTTCGTGAGCAAATTCCTCGCTGATATCAACTGATTCAACCTCACCGATAAGGATTTTTGTCTCGTCAGGAACCTTAACACCTGCAAGAGCAGCAATTGTTACAGGCTTCTGACCAACGATTTTTGCATTGAGAGCACCATTGATGATGATTGTTTTACGTACCTTTTCAATTTCATCATTCTTAAGGAAGTAACAGCCCCTGTCCTCAAACTCCTTGCGGACAACATCATAAATTTCTTTATCAACAATACAAGATTGCTCAGACGCACAAATCATACCGTTATCAAATGTTTTTGAATGGATAATGGAGTTAACAGCCTTAAGGATGTCTGCACTCTTGTCAATGATTGCAGGCGTGTTACCCGCACCTACACCAAGAGCAGGCTTACCGCTTGAATAAGCAGCCTTAACCATACCCGGTCCGCCTGTTGCAAGGATAATGTCAGCCTCTTTCATAACAAGATTTGTCATATCAAGTGACGGAGCATCAATCCACGAAATAATACCCTCAGGTGCACCGGCCTCGACAGCAGCATCAAGAACAATCTTAGCAGCCGCAGCAGTTGATTCCTTTGCTCTTGGATGTGGAGAAATAATAATACCATTTCTTGTTTTAAGAGCAATAAGAGTTTTGAAAATAGCTGTTGATGTCGGGTTGGTTGTCGGAATAACAGCGGCAATAACACCGATAGGATCAGCAATTCTCATTGTGCCGAATGCCTTATCCTCTTCAATAACACCACAGGTTTTGGTGTTTTTATACTTATTATAAATATACTCAGCGGCATAATGATTCTTGATAATCTTATCTTCTACCAGACCCATGCCTGTTTCTTCAACTGCCATTTTTGCAAGCGGAATTCTTGCCATATTCGCAGCCTTTGCAGCAGCAAGGAAAATTTTATCAACCTGCTCCTGAGTATATGTTGAAAATTCCTTTTGAGCCGCACGAACTCTGGCGAGCTCTTCTTCAAGCTTTTCAACACTATCGATAATTTCTTTAGCCATTTTGTTTACCTCCATAAACTGTATTCAAATTTGTTAATTATTTAACAATTCGACTGTTCATATAATAATATTATTCAACATAAAATTCAATATCTTTTGTGCAAATTCTCCATAAACGATAAAAACGATAAAAATATAACGATTATTTTGTAGAAGTTTTAAACACTTTGTTATATTTTTAACAATATTATTGAGTTGTTTAACTATCAAATTACTGTTCGGCTTTGCAAATATCCAAAACATCTTTAAATAATGTAACCTTTTGCTTCTCATCTTTGTTATAATAGTGAAAGGACCTTTCAACAGGCGGTGAGATGATGACAGAGGAAAAATTCATAGACTGTGCGAAGCGCAACAACCAGCGGTTATTTTTAATTGCACTCTCTTTTGCGCAAAACCATAATGATGCTGAGGATATACTTCAAAACGTATTCCTCAAGCTGTGGAGATATGATAAGCCCTTTAATAATGATATGCATATTGACAAGTGGCTGACAGCAGTTTGCGTTAATGAAAGCAAAAATTATATAAAATCCCCATTCAGAAAAAGGAATGTACAGCTTGACGAAACAAAGGAAACATACACTTTTGATGAGGATAGCAGCTATGATTTATTCAATGCCGTTATGTCACTGCCGACAAAAGAGCGCATTGTGATTCACCTGTTTTACTATGAGGATATGAGCGTAAAGGATATAGCTGCACTGCTTAAAATTAAAGAATCCACAGTTAAAACAAGACTTCACCGTGCAAGGAAAGAATTAAAAAAATTTTTAGGAGATGAATGGATAAATGGCTGACAATCATTATAAGAGGACGTTCTCACAAATCCGTCCATCTGACGAAACGATTGAAAGGATTTTTGAGATGAACAAAACAAAAAGCAAAAGAATAAGGTTTAAAGGCTTATTTGTAGCAGCTGCCTGCCTTGCAGCATTGCTTTGCGGCACCCTCACTGCAAACGCGGCAACAGACGGAGCACTTTTCGAAGGAATTAACCTTATTGTCAACGGCGAAAATGTTAACTTAAAGGATTATATCAAGAACTACAATTCCTATGTTGACGAAAACGGCAATGACGTTTCGGAATATGAATTTGAACTCCCTGAGGATAACGGAGAAGCATCAATTGTTATCAGCGAGGATATCGGTGATATTACTGCTTCTTATGATACAGACAGCAACATGATAACCTACGAAATAAACGAATAAAAAACGGACTTCTGCAGATAAGGCATCAAATGCAGAAGTCCTGATTTTATATATTGTTATTTATATTATCATTCAAAATTCCCTGTAATGCTTTCAGCTTATCCTTATCAAGTGCAGGGGTACTTTTCAGCGGATTATCTATCCCCAGATTTTCATATTTAAAAAATCCCATTGTGTGAAAAGCAAGCAGCTCGTATTTTTCAAATTTAAACTGCTTTGAAAATTCGGCATACTTTTTAACGCTTTCCTCGTTATCGTTAATATCGGGCACAACAACCGTTCTCAGCCATAATCTTATGCCCCTTTCAGAGCAGTATCTGCCGATTGCAATGAAGTTTTCAAAATTACCCTTGGTGTATTTTTTATAGCTTTTCTCATCAAAAAATTTAACGTCGAGTATAACCAAATCAGCACCGTCAAGTGCGGCTTTAACGCTGTCACTTAGAGGCACACTGCCCGAGGTGTCAACAGCATAATTTATTCCCTCTTCAGCTAAAAGCTTGCCTGCTTCAATGATAAAATCAGCATTCAAAAGCGGTTCACCGCCTGAAAAGGTAACACCGCCGCCGTTTTTGAAATATGGCTTGTAGCGTTTTATTTTTTTTACTAAATCTTCAGTGGTCCACTCGCTGCCCGATTTGTGCCATGTATCAGGATTATGACAATAGGCACATCTCAGCGGACATCCTGTAAAAAACACCGCATAGCGGATACCATCGCCATCCAGCGCCGCCATGGATTCAAAAGAATGTATATCTGCTTTCAGTTTACTCATCTCCGTTATAGTATTTATCGGCACGCCATTTTAATGTATTGCTGTTTATATATAAGAGAAATGCAATGAACTACACAGTTTTGCAATTCAACTTGTTAAAAACCGAGTCAATAATAGATTGTTCGTACATAACCCGACAAAAAATAATATTTCCATATGCTCAACAATACAAAAAATTATTAAACAAATAGTATAAAGCAAACGAAAACACAACAAGTGTGTTTTCGCTTGCAAATTCATGGTGATATTTATTACATAGCAGTGTGGAATGTTCTTGCAATAACCTCTTCCTGCTTTTCACGAGTAAGCTTATTGAAGTTTACTGCATAGCCGCTTACACGAATTGTAAGTGACGGGTAAAGTGTAGGATCGTTCATAGCAGCGATAAGCTTTTCACGGTTAAGAACATTTACATTAAGGTGGTGTGCATCCTGTGCAAAATAGCCATCAAGCATTGTTGTAAGATGCTCAACCTGCTGCTCCTTATCCTTACCGAGTGTATCCGGTGTAATTGAGAAGGTATTTGAAATACCATCCTGACAACAAGCATAGTCAAGCTTAGCAACAGAGTTAAGTGATGCAAGAGCACCCTCAGCATCTCTGCCGTGCATTGGGTTTGCACCCGGTGCAAACGGCTCGCCTGCCTTACGTCCGTCAGGTGTTGCCCCTGTCTTTTTACCATACATTACATTTGATGTGATTGTAAGAATTGAAAGTGTATGCTTAGCACCACGATATGCAGGTGTTTTGCAGAGTTCCTTATAGAAATACTCGATAATATCCTTACCGATAAGGTCAACTCTGTCATCGTCATTACCGTATTTAGGGAATTCACCCTCAACCTTGAAGTCAACAATAACACCGCGTTCATCCTTAACAGGTGTAACCTTTGCATACTTGATAGCTGAAAGTGAGTCAGTTGCAACAGACATACCCGAAACACCGAATGCCATAAGTCTTTCAACATCTGTATCGTGGAGCGACATCATAAGTCTTTCATACGCATACTTATCATGCATATAGTGGATAACATTCATTGTATTAACATAGAGCTTTGCCATCCATGAAAGATATTTTTTATAAGCAGCAATTACCTTATCGTAATCAAGAACTTCTTCCTCGAACATCTCGCCTTCAGGAGCAATCTGCTCTGCGCCGATTTCATCCTTTCCGCCGTTAAGAGCCATAAGGAGAACCTTAGCAAGGTTACATCTTGCACCGAAGAACTGCATCTGCTTTCCTGTTTTCATTGCAGATACACAACAAGCGATAGAATAGTCATCGCCGAACATTCTTCTCATAACGTCATCGTTTTCATACTGAATGGAATCCGTATCAATTGAAACCTGAGCACAGAAATCCTTAAAGCCCTGTGGAAGGTGCTCTGACCAGAGAACTGTAATATTAGGTTCAGCTGAAGGTCCGAGGTTGTAAAGTGTCTGAAGAACACGGAATGAAGTCTTGGAACACATGGACTTGCCTTCGCCTGTTACACCTGCAAGTGCAAGAGTTACCCATACCGGATCACCGGCAAAAAGGTCATTATATTCAGGAGTACGAAGGTGACGAACCAATCTGAGTTTGATAACAAGATCATCGATAAGCTCCTGTGCACCCTTTTCATCAAGAATACCCTCAGCAATATCTCTTTCGATATAGCAATCAATAAATTCTGCTATTCTGCCGATTGAGTTAGCAGCACCATTCTGCTCCTTAATTGCACCAAGATAGCCAAAATAGAGCCACTGAATAGCTTCCTTAGCATTTGTTGCCGGTTTTGAAATATCGAAGCCGTAATCAAGTGCAAGACCTTTAAGCTGATTCATAAAGTCAAGCTGCTTTGAAAGGTCCTCAAGAAGGTGAATTGTCTCTTCATTAAGAACATCAGCTTCACCGATTTTCTTTTTGTCAATCTTCTTTTGCTCGATAAGATAATCCATACCGTAAAGAGCAATACGTCTGTAGTCACCGATGATTCTGCCGCGTGCATAAGCATCAGGCAGACCTGTAAGAATACCTGCGTGACGTGCTTTTTTCATAGTATCAGTATAAGCACGGAATACACCTGTGTTGTGAGTTGTTCTGTAAGTGAACTCATCCTTGATTTTATCAGACATTTCATAACCGTACGCACGGCAAGCCTGAACAGCATTTCTATAGCCTGCAAAAGGTGATACACCTCTTTTAAGCGGCTCATCAGTCTGCAAACCTACGATAATATCCTTGTCCTTATCAACATAACCCGGACCATGAGAAAGAATTGAAAGTACCTTTTCAGTATCAACATCAAGCACTCCGCCCTTTTCATTTTCCTTAATCAAAAGGTCTTTAACCTTTTCAAAAACATCATTTGTTCTTTCAGTTGCACCCTCAAGGAATGATGCATCACCATCATAAGCAGTATAGTTAAGTTTAATGAAATTGCTTACATTGATTTCATCACACCATACGCCTTCTTTAAAGCTTCTCCAAGCCTCCATATTACTTTCCTCCTATATATAAAACAATAAAAATAAACTAATTGTATTGCACAACAAAGCATTCTCTGCCCGGCTCGTGAAAAATGCCTATACATCTGTCACAATTGCCATGTTTACATCTGCCGCAGCGATTTTTGCCGCAGTGACCGCAGCAATGCTTTGCATTTTCGCAAAGCTCAAAATCACCGCCATCAACCCTGATGGATTTGCTGTTAATAATCGAATCGGAAATTTTATAACGTGCACTGTCATAAATTGCAGTGATTGTTGAACGTGCCACCTGCATCTGCTTTGCACATTCCTGCTGTGTAAGTCCGGTATAATCAATGAGTCTGATTGTTTCAAACTCCTCAACAGTCATATCAACAATGCCATTTTTTTTGCCGTTTTTATTAAACATATTTTCATCAGGCACAGAGCATATTCGCTTGTGCTTTCTCGGACGTGCCATACCGCACCTCATTTCATCAATAATCTGCGCATTGGCCAGTCAAATAAGAGTCGAACAAAATAAGGTTTAAATCAGCAAATTTTGCCTTGATATACGTCAGTATACCTGCGTCAAAGAAATGCCGCTATGTACAAAAACTGATTATTTTAGACTATTGGGTTCGCCCCTTGTTTGGCTACTGCTCACATTATACACCATTTCTGACATATGTCAATAATAAAACAAAAGAAAATATAAATTTCCAAATAAAAATAAAAGAATTAAGGCTGCACTTCAAAACGAAGTACAGCCTTAAGCTTTTAATCAAAGTATATCATTAACCCTGTGCAGGAGCACTTACCGGGCAAACGCTCTCACAAGCACCGCACTCAATGCAAGTATCTGCATCAATAACGAATTTGCCGTCACCCTCAGAAATTGCACTTACAGGACACTCAGCAGCGCAAGCACCGCATGAAATACAATCGTCAGAAATTACATATGCCATTAAAAATACACCTCCCACATCAAACTTCTATCATTAATATAACAGTATATTATCAAAAAATCAAGTGATTTTTATTCTTTGGCTCTTTTTTCTTTATAATCATTTCTTACAACACGAACATCTTCTCTGTCAGCCACTATAGGAAGACCTTCCGGTGCTTTGTCAAGCTGAACCTTAAGCATACCGGTAAGAAGTGAGGAATCAACAACCACACCTCTGCCCTCTTTGGTATCAACAACCGTGTTCTTTTTAGGAGTAATCTTATGCAAATACTCATAGGAATTCTGTTCATATTTCAGGCAGCACATAAGTCTGCCGCAGGTTCCGCTGATTTTGCTCGGAGCAAGTGATAATCCCTGATCCTTTGCCATTTTAATTGTAACAGAATGGAAATCATCAAGAAATGTTGAGCAGCAAAATGGTCTGCCGCATATACCAAGACCGCCAAGCAATCTGCTTTCATCGCGCACACCGATTTGTCTTAACTCAATTCTGGTATGAAAATGCGAACCCAAATCCTTAACAAGCTCTCTAAAATCAACTCTGCCATCGGCAGTAAAATAGAAAACTATTTTTGACCTGTCAAACGAATACTCACAATTCGTAAGATTCATATCAAGCTTGTGCTTTTCAATTTTTTCTGCGCAAACAGAAAGTGCCTCTTTTTCAAGTCTTTTATTTTCCTCGAGAATTTTCAAATCCCCGTCATCTGCAATTTTTTTTACAGGCTTAAGCGGTGAGACGATCTCGTCATCCTCCACCTCTTTAATACCTGACTGTGCTACTCCGCACTCAACACCCTTTGCAGTTTCGACTACAAGAGTATGACCTTTTTTTATATCAAATCCCTGCGGATCAAAATAATAGGTCTTGCCCGTGTCTTTAAAACGAACACCAACAACCTTTGTCATTTATGTATCCTCCGTTAATTTAATGGCTTAATCACTCACCTGCCGACAGCTTGTCTCAAACTGTAACAGATCTTTGTAATAAGAATTGAATTGTTAGAATTCATCAAAGCCATTTCCTTTAGTGTATCACAAACATTGATTAAGTCAACTAGTTTTTGCTTGGTAAGTTTTGTTTTCAATAGTCTTGCCGTTTCTCTCTGCCCCGATAAAAAGCTACTGTTTTCATTATAAACAAGGGCATCTCTGAAAATATTTTTTAAAAAATCAGCAGCAAAAACAATTGCTCCCCTATCCTTCTGAAATATGGAACAAGCACATAAAAGCGAATATTCGCTGTCATCAACAAGCGCCCTGCATATATCGCAGCAGGTTCGGGCAAGCTCATTCTGCTTACCGTCTGCAAAGCTGTCAATTGTTTTGCCTATATTGCCGTTAAAGGTTTCCAAACCTTGTTTAGCCTGTTCATAGCTCACATCATCGAGCTTTGAAGAAATATAAGCTGCACCCTTATCTGCATCAACGCCCTCAAGCTTAACTGTAACAGATCTTGAAAGAACTGTCTCAAGCAGCATACTTTTCGATTGAGCGGTAAGTATAAATACAACATAACTCGGTGGTTCTTCCAAAACCTTAAGCAAAGCATTCTGTGCCGACACACTCATACAATCAGCATTACCCAGTATATAAACCTTATAATCAGCCTCATTAGGCTGAACATACGCATCCTTAACTACATCTCTGATAACGTCAACATGAAAGGAATTTGCTCCGCCTGCTGCTGAATGTTCAAAAATATCCGGATGTATTTTCTGCACAGACTTACTGCACTGTGTACAATCCATACACGGTTTATTTTCCCCACGACAAACAAGAGCCGTTGCCAGCAAGCGAGCTAAGGTCCTTTTACCAAGGCCCTGTGCCCCCTCAATAACAACAGCATGAGGAAAACGCTTGGAGTCAATCAGACATCCAAGCTGCTCTATAACTCTTTCATTTGAGATAAAGTTTAAGTCATTCATACTTACAATTTTTTAAACTGTTCCACATCAATCACAAATGCAACTGCACCGTATTCTTCAACATCGACAGGCTTTTTCAGAAGCGAGCCTTCTATCGTACTTTCAACACCCGACTTGCGGATAACTCGTTTTGTAACATTACTTTCTAATACATCAAAAAGAAAATCAACCTTTTCATCATCAACACCAAAAAGAATTGTTGTATGACCGCCCTCTAAAAACTGACCGGCAGTTGATACCTTTGTTGAAAAAAATCCTTCTGCACTTGTAGCTGCAAGAATCTCTGATAAATCCCTGTTCGAAACAATAGTTAATACTAACTTCATATAAAATCACCCTTTAAAATATATTCTTCTTACTCTCCTGACAACTTCATTCTTGCAATATAATTATACAATATTTTAAGAGGCAATACAACTTCTGTAAATTTCATTTAAAATAAAATTTACAATTCCTTAATCAAACTCAAAGATACATTATGAAAAATTTTTCCGAAATCTATTTAACAACCGCCGCTAATGCAACCAGCACAGGCATTGTTACAATTGAAAGCACTGACGATTGTGCAACCACCTCAGAACCGAGAGCAGTATCATTGTCATACTTTGCAGCATACATGGCTGTATTTGTTGCAGTAGGTGCAGATGCCGAAATAATCATCGCAACAAGCAGCTGACCTCTCACACCGCAGACATAGAACAACCCAAGCATACAAAGCGGAATAAGAATTAATCTTATAAATGAAACAAAATATATTTCCTTTTTAGCAAACATATTTCGGAAATTTGAATTTGCAAGAAATGTGCCGAAAACTATCATTGCAAGCGGCGAATTACAATTGCCGACAAGCTCCATAGGATACTCAATAAAATATGGAATATCCGGCTGAATAAAGAACAGCGGCAAGCCTATTATTACCGACATTGAGCCAGGATTAAAAATAAGCTTTTTAAGATTAAGCTTCGCTTCTCTGCCGGAAATCTGATAAACACCAAGAGTAAATGCAACCATATTGAATACTGCCACATAAACCGAGCAATAAAAAATACCTTCATCACCGATTACACTTTTCGCAAGCGGCAGTGCAAGAAAGGCGGCATTTGAAAGAATTATCGCATAGTGATAAATACCACGTTCCTTAAGCGACCTTTTTCTAAATGTAAATACCGACACAAGTGCACCAAAAATATGAGTTGCAAAAGCACAGGCAAAGGCAATAAAGATTCCTTTAACATGTTCTGCCGTATACTCCATAGTCATAAAAGTATGAATAATAGCAATCGGCAGGATGACATTAAAAAGCAAATCAATCAGCCGCTTACCATCATCCTTTTTAAAGATACCAATTTTATCCGTCGCAAAACCTATACCTGCAATAAGGTACAATATAAGCACCTGCATGGCAATCGTTTTCAAATTATCTAAAAACAAAATTACTTCCTCTTAACTAACAATTAGTACGCTTATTAATATCACAAAGCAGTGTAAGTGCAAACACGCCAAACATTATATAGGTACATGACGAGAATGACACATTGCTTATCAAATCACCTCTACCAAGCAAAAGCATAATCATTCTTGGAACACCAACAAGAAAAGCCATAAACATAAGCATCAAAGATGAAAACACAAAGCTTTTAGTTGCACACGCATCTTTCTTATCAACAGCAGATATCATACTGAACATAAAATATAGTACCATGCAAAGAAGTATAAATTCACAACAAAGCTCCATATTCACTTTGATATCAACAATCTTTATCATTATGCCGAACAGCTTTGAAAACGCCCATGCAACAGGTGAAAAATGCAGCAGTGTGAAGTTTCTGAAATCATAATTCAAATTTTTTGCAGTCATTGCAAGAGTGATAAAATAAAAACTGCTAATAAGCGCAAACAAGCCGGAGGCTCCAAGCGGAATAAGATACGTATATTCTATAAACGATACGCTCTGGACATAGTCATAACAGTTATATCCCTGATGAACAAAATCAAAAAAGAAAGTTATTGCCAAAAGCACCGAGGACAAAAACACGCTGCTTTTTCCATCTCCAAAATCAAAGGTTTTTGCCATATCTCTTTTTAAGCAGGCATAAAATGCACAAAAAACCGATCCGGCAAAAACAAGTGCGTAAATTATATATAAAATGCTATCTTTGCCTGCAAACGCAGCAGCAGGCTCACCAACCTCGAAAAAAAACTGAAAAAGGTGCAAAGCACAGGCTGCAATTGCTGTTATAACAATAAACAAAACAGAAATTTTCGCCTTTATCTTTTGCACCTTAATTTCTCCCTTTAAGCTTTAAAATATTTATCTCTCGTTCAACTCTGCATAAGACTTGGAATGACTTACGCTCTTATATGCAGGACGCATAATCCTTCCACCGGAAATAAGCTCTTCAAGTCTGTGTGCGCACCAGCCGGCTGCTCTTGCAGTGGCAAAAAGCGGAGTATATAAATCCTCAGGAATACCGAGAACCTTGTACACAAGTCCGGAATAAAGGTCAACATTGGCACACATAGCCTTGTCTGAGCCCTTAAGCTCTGCAAACACCTGAGGTGTAAGCAGCTCAATATTTTCAAGAGTTTTGAATTCTTTTTCAAATCCCTTCTCATAAGCAAGCTTTCTTGCATTTTCCTTAAGAATTACAGCACGAGGATCTGATATTGTATAAACTGCGTGACCCATACCATAGATAAGACCTGACTTGTCGCCGGCTTCTTTATTAAGAATCTTAACAAGGTAATCCTTGACCTGTGCAGGATCCGTTGAATCAGGCACAGCCGCCATAACCTCATTCATCTGCTGTGCAACTCTTATATTAGCACCGCCGTGGCGAGGTCCCTTAAGTGAACCGAAGCCCGCAGTGATTGCTGAATATGTATCAGTACCGCTTGAGGTAAGAACTCTTGTAGCAAAAGTAGAGTTATTACCTCCGCCATGATCGGCATGAAGCATAAGGCAGATATCAAGCAGTTTCGCCTCTTCATCAGTAAACTGTTTGTCAGCTCTGAGCTGATTAAGTATATATTCTGCAGTAGACTGCTCTTTCTTAATAGGATGCAGGAACATTGTTTTGTTATAAAAAGCACGGCGCTTAACCTGATAAGCACTGTTCATGATAGTAGGCATCTGCGCAATAAGCTGAAGCGACTGACGAAGTACATTTGGAATTGATATATCGTCAGGATTTTCATCAAAGGAATAGAGCGCCATAACACTGCGTGCCATTTTATTCATAATATCCTTTGACGGCATTTTCATAATCATATCTTCAATAAAATCATCAGGCAATGTCCTGCACTCAGCAATAACCTCACGCAGGCTCACCAGCTGATTCTCAGTAGGAAGGTTGCCGAAAAGCAGAAGCCATACAACCTCCTCATAGCCAAAACGGTCATCCTTAATACAGCCGTTTACAATATCATTTATATCATAACCTCTGTAGGAGAGCCTGCCGTCCTTAGGAATGCGCTCACCATCAAGAATATAATAGCCCTCAACCGAACAAATACGTGTAAGACCCGCCATAACACCGGTACCATCACTGTTTCGCAGACCTCTTTTCACATGATACTGCTCGTAATCACTCTTCTTTATAAAATTATTTTTATCAAGCTCATCGCACAGGCTTGAAAGTGCATCCATAGAAATTGGTGAAATATAATTTGTAGACATAATGTTCTCCTTTCTATAGCCGACAAATAAACGCACGGCCACATATTATAATAAGTTTGTATACAGAAAATTTATAGCAAATTATTATATTATTATACATATAATTTAATATAAAGTCAAGGAGATGACATTGTGAAAAAAATACTGATTGTATACATCGTTATGTTTGCACTCACAATACTAATCCCTGCGATTGTGTGCTTCACCAAACAATCACAGGGAAATGAACAGGAGCTTGTAACAATTTTCAGACAGTGTATTAACCTAATTGGGTATTATCACTGATATTTTTAAGATTAGATTCAGCATTGACCGAGAAATGAACTGCAGGAAGATAGGTATCCCAATCATCAGCAAGCTTTTCATATGATTTTGGACTATACTTAGCGAGATATTCGCCAACCCTAAGTGCATCACTCTTATTATCTTTACAGGCCGTAAATGCCTGTGTACAGATTCTGTTTATTTCATCGTCCGCCTTTGAGCAGATACGGCTGAGTTTTTCCTTATCTAGGCTTGTGACAATTCCGTTTTCAATCTCGTCTATCATAAGCTTAGCTTTAATTTCAACAACAAAATTTATATTTCCGTCAACAATTTCAATACGCTTTTTTGCCTTTGGTGATGTTATTTTAACGCCAACCTTGCCGAGCTCATCGTCCTCAAATTCTATTGTACAGGTTTTCACTTTATTGCCCATCAGCAAAAAGCCCATAGTCTCATCATCACTTGTGACATAGACAAGCTTATCATCACTGAACAGCCCTATTCCTTTAACCTGAATATTATCATTATCCTTTTTCTTTTCAACAACAGGGAGATAAATATCAGAGGTTTTATCAGAATACATATTCAAAAGTTCATTAACAGTAATATAGGTAATAACGCCTGAGTCCTGTCCGTTTTTCAAAAGATAAACCATATTTTCGCATGGCACACCTGAGTCATTTTCCTCACTCTCAATAATATCCTTCGCCGTAGTATCGGATACACACACCGCGACATCTATGCGAGAATTCTGAGAACGCAGAAAGTAATCAAGCTTTTCAGCAAAATCAGTCTCAGCGATTTCACGGCTGAAAACAATTATTTTATTCTGACCGAAAAACAGCTTTTTAGAAACACTTTTTGAAAGTCCGGACACAGCATCCATTATCGATTCGCCGCTGCCCTCGGTATTATAGGTTCTGTTACCCTGCGGTGTTTCATCGCCTGCCGCCGCACCAAGCTTGAGAGTCTGAACAATAAGATTAACCTCTTCTCCCTTTGTATCAACACCCATACCCTCAACAATCAGCTGATCCTTTAAGTGAACAGTATTCATACACCCTGTCAGCATAACTGCAATTGCAGCAACACAGGCTACAATCTTAAAACTTTTCAACAAGTTCATCACCAAAATTTCTTTTTTTAAATATCAACGTAAGAACAGGAATTACAATACAGAATAGCGAAAACGGAATTGCATAAACAACAGGAGAAATATTGTTAACCTGTACAAACTCTGTCAGACATACCGCCACAACAAGCGCAATCATTGCTGATACTGCATTTTTTATACTCTTTTTCATCGGCTTAAAGGCTATACCTGCACAGTAGATAAGCAATACTGCTTTAATAAAAACACCGAATATCCAGAAAGAGATATACAAAACATCTATTCTTTCAAAAATACCGATTTTTGCAAGCTGGAACATTGTATAAAGCGGGAAGGCCTGCAACGATGCAGCATCACCCATAATTGCAACAACAAACAGCAAGAGCAGGAATATCATAAAAAAGGTTGCAATTACTGACCATACAAATGGCTTTACAGCCTTACCGTTCACCTTTTTTGAAAGGCATAAAAATATTACCATTTCAGATGAGCTTGAAGTCATAAACACAATATTTTTTAAAATATCATTCGTGTTATTCGTTATTACAGGATATAGATTTATTTCCTGATAATTTTTGAGATTACAAAACAGTGCAACCAATATAGAGCCAAACAGAAGTACAAAGATAAATGCTGAAAATCTCGAAAGTGCCTCAATCCCGAGATAGGCACCGTAAAATGCACACACTGCCACAACAACAGAATAAATCCATCCCTGCGAATTCGGATTAATTGTCGTTGATGCAAAATAGGAAAATCTGCTTATATTAACTCCTGCAAGATATATAAAATAAAGCGAATAAAAAAAGCCTACCCATTTTACATCAAAAGGACTTTTATGCTTTTTATAGCAATATATTGCAGGCAGCGAAAAAATCAAAGTAAGACCCATCGAAGCAAGAACACTTATCAGAATATCCGTCTGCATCAAGCCTGTTGTTACTGACTGAACATTTGTAAGACTAACTACAATCCTGCTGATAAAAAGCAGAAAAAATATACTTATCGGCGCTATTTTATCCCTTTTTGCCTGTGTCAATATTCGCACCCCTTAATTCATTTACTCTCACCTTACGGTGTGATAATCGTTTCCATGTTTCTCTATAGAATATATCGCCGACCGAATGCGTATCAAGCGGTGAAATCGGTGCTGAAAGCGGTACTCCAAACGGATTAAGAGCACATATATTAACGAATACAACACCCGCACCTAAAATAATACCATACATTCCGAACACTCCGCCAAGAATAATAAATACAAGTCTTAAAACAGACACACTTTCATATAGCGGATATACTACATAGGAGGATATCGCAGTCATCGCTATTACAACCAGCATAGGTGCACCGATTAATCCGGCTGTAATTGTCGTCTCACCGATTATAATACCACCGATAATTGACACTGCGTGACCTATAGCCTTCGGCAAACGTAAGCCTGCTTCTCTCATAATTTCATAAAGAACAAGAAGAATTATTGCTTCTGTCATCAGTGAAAACGGAGTTGTAATTTCCTCAGATGCGATTGTATATAAAAGATTAGTCGGTATCAGCTCTTGATGAAAGGTTCCTACAGCAACATAAAGACCAGGCATAAAAATAGAAATAACAAAGCTGAAATACTTTAATATTCTTATAAAACCACTGTGGAACGGAGGATTATCATAGTCATCAACCGACTGAAAATTATCACTGAAGAGATACGGAAGATACGTTGCAAAAGGAGTACCTTCCACCATAATAACAATTCTGCCCTCCAGCAGCTTTGATGCCGCAACATCAGGACGTTCAGTATTTCCAACACAGGAAAAAAAGGATAATACATCCGTATCAACAAACGGAATAAGCTCGCCGTAATCAAGCACTGTATTAAAATGTGCAGCTTTAAGTCTCTGCTCAACCTCACTCACAAGCTCGCTGTCAGCACGATTGTCGATATAAGCAATAACAACGGGAGTATCCGCTGCTGAGCCTAATTTGATCTGCTTAAATTTAAGATGATGCGTTTTAAGCCTTTTTCTCAAAAGAGCCTTATTGTCATTGAGTGCCTCAATAAAAGCCTCCTTAGCGCCCTTAACATTAGCCTCATTTGAAGGCTCATCAATAGAGCGCCTCGCCCAGCCCTGTATGCCAAAAACCAGTGCCTTGTTACATCCATCAAGCACAAAAACACAAAAACCGCTCATCAAAAAGAAATAGCAATCCTCAAAGGTAGTTGCCTCGTTAAGCTCAACAGAATTAACAACACTAAGCTTAATCTGATTCAGCAAATCGTTGTTATCTTTAAAATCAAGTTTTCTGCCAAGAATGGGAGACACTACCATCTGCGACAGCTGGAGCGAATCAATAAGTCCATCCATTGCACAGAAAAATCCTTTTTCGCCGCATACTACGGCATCACGCAAAAGGAAATCCGAGCAATCCTTAAAATCATCCTCAAATCTTTTTTTATTTCTATCATAATCAGGATAGAGATTATCCATAGTTATCACCAAAGTTAATTTTTGCAAATCCTGTCTGCTTATTCACAAAAAAATAATATTTATTCAATTTTTTCACACAATATAATCGGTGATTATATGGCAATTAATTTTATAAGAGCTATTATTATTTACATTTTTATAATAATAGCAGTCCGACTTATGGGAAAAAGACAAGTTGGCGAGCTTAAGCCGCACGAGCTTGTTATAACAATACTGCTTAGTGCAATAGCAGTTATACCGCTTGAGGATAATTCAATGCCGCTCTCAAACTGCCTTGTCCCAATTCTGCTTTTCATCAGCATGGAAATACTGACATCTGTCATATCCATGAAAAGCTTATGGTTCAGGAATCTTCTGCAGGGCAGACCGATATTTATAATAAGGAACGGCAAGCTTGACCAAAGCAAGCTGAGTGATATGCGCTTTACAATTGACGACGTTGTTGACGCATTAAGGCAAAAAGATATCTTTGATTTGTCTGAGGTTGAAGATGCAGTTATAGAAACAAACGGCTCTATATCTGTTTTGCAAAAAGCAGAATACAAACCGCTCACCCCTAATGATGTCAGCATATCTGTAAAAGAAAAAGGCATGCCGATAACTATTGTAATGGACGGCAAGCCCGTAAATGAATATTTTAATGAATATAAAATCAAGGACAGCGAGATTGAGCTTGTTCTGCAAACAGTTAACAGAGATGTTAAAAAAATTATGCTTTTGACAATCGATGATGACGGCAATACATTTTTGATAGAAAAGGAGTCAAAAAAATGAAAAGACTTTATATAGCACTGGCTTTTCTGACAATTGCAATTTCACTTTGTATTTTTGAGCAGTACACTGTTAAAGAAGTATATAAAGAGGCAAGTGCTTATATAGATACAGCGATTGATGAAATCGGCAAGCAGGATTACAACAGTGCAGAAAGCACATGCAAAGAGCTGAATGATTATTGGGATAAAAAGCAGAAATACATGGCAGCAATGATAGACCACGGCTCACTTGATGATGCAAGTGTAACTATAAGCAATCTTGAAGATCTGGCAAAAAACAAAAGTGACAGCATTGAAGAAGAGCTCATAACTGCAAAAAATCAAATCAAAGGAATGTATGATAATCAGAGAATAACATTCGGAAATATATTTTAAAAAGCGATTATATGACAGACAAATTTGCTGACCAAAACTCACAAACCGAAGGGCATATTGTCCTTCGGTTTATTTTATGATATAATTATCAGTTAATAAATAGTAATTTACAGAGGATAGTGTGAACA
>CAMWPJ010000029.1 GCA_947176035.1 uncultured Clostridia bacterium
ATATATAATTGTGATTGCCTTATCATCACAATCACAAACAGAAATCGGACGGCGCAGGAACTTATCCTCAAGCCTGATATTGATAAACTGACCTGGAGCGGTGATATACTGTGTATCACCCTCCAGAATCATTTTATAAACATCCTTGGCTATTTTTTCATTTAATAAAATTTTATAGTTGTTTTGCTTATACATACATTTATTTCCTTATTCTGCATCAATGGTTGATACGCCGAGTGTAATCTCCTCAAGTACATCAAGAAGCACCTTAACCGTATCAAGTGATGTGAACATTGTTACATTATTTTCTACAGCCGCACGTCTGATTTCAGATCCGTCTGAGTGTGAATCGCCTGCATTGATATCAATTGTGTTGATAACATATGCAATATGACCCTGACGAAGTGCCATTAAAATCTCATCACTTTCATCAAGTGTAAGCTTATGACGAACTCTTGTGCGGATATTGTGCTCCTTAAGATATTTTGCTGTACCTTCGGTAGCCTCAATATTGAAGCCCAAATCATAGAAACGCTTGATGAGCGGCAATGCTCTCGGCTTGTCCTGATCAGCGATTGTAACAAGCACTGTGCCATAGTTTGCAACATTAAGACCGGAAGCCTGAATTGCTTTGTAGAGTGCTCTTGTCAGCTTTTTATCATACCCGATTGCTTCACCTGTTGATTTCATTTCAGGTGAAAGGTAAGTATCCATACCCTTAAGCTTTGAGAAGGAGAATGCAGGTGCTTTAACATACCAGCGTTCCTTTTCCTGAGGATAAACCTCAGTTATACCCTGCTCCTTAAGTGAGTGCCCTAAGATAACCTGCGTAGCGATATGAGCCATAGGAACTGATGTCGCTTTTGAAAGGAACGGAACTGTTCTTGAAGAACGCGGGTTAACCTCGATAACGAAAACATCATCGTTATCGTCAGCGATAAACTGGATATTATAAAGACCGATAATACCGATTGCCTTGCCGAGTCGAACTGTGTAATCAAGGATTTTATCCTTAACAGATTGTGACACGGAGAAGGTTGGATAAACAGAAATCGAGTCACCTGAGTGAACACCTGTTTTTTCAACATGCTCCATAATACCCGGAATAAATACATCCTCACCGTCGCATATTGCGTCAACCTCAAGCTCTTTGCCCATAATGTATTTATCGACAAGTACAGGCTGCTCGGTATTGATTTCTACAGCTGTCTGAAGATAGTGGCGAAGTGACTCCTCATTGGCAACAATCTGCATTGCACGACCGCCGAGTACGAAGGACGGACGAACAAGAACAGGATAGCCGATTGATGCTGCTACACGCACACCCTCTTCAATATCAGTAACAGCAAGACCCTTTGGCTGAGGAATACCAAGCTGCTCCATAACCTTTTCAAAGCTGTCTCTGTTTTCTGCTCTGTCGATAGCATTGACATCTGTACCGATAATCGGCACACCGAGTGCATCAAGCGGAGGAGCAAGGTTAATCGCTGTCTGTCCGCCAAGTGACACAACAATGCCAAGCGGATTTTCAAGTGTAATAATATTCATTACATCCTCGACTGTAAGCGGCTCGAAATAGAGCTTGTCCGAGGTTGTATAGTCAGTTGATACGGTTTCAGGGTTATTATTGATAATGATAGCCTCATAGCCTGCATCACGGATTGACCAGATTGCATGAACTGTTGAGTAGTCAAACTCAACACCCTGACCGATACGGATAGGACCTGAGCCGAGAACGATAATCTTTTTCTTGTCTGATACAATTGACTCATTTTCCTGCTCATAGGTTGAGTAGAAATACGGTACATAGGAATCAAACTCTGATGCACAGGTATCAATCATTTTGTAAACAGGCATAATGTTGTTTTCTTTTCTGAGATGGAAAACATCAGCCTGTGTCATATTCCAGAGCTTTCCTATATATTCGTCAGACACACCAAGCTTTTTAGCATCCTTAAGTGTTTCGATATCACCGATATTTGCGCCCAGCGGTGCTTCAAAATCAACAATATTCTTGAACTTTTCAAGGAAGAACATATCAATCTTGGTTGCATTATAAATTCTGATAAGGTCAACACCGAGACGGATAAGCTGAGCAATAGCGAAAAGTCTGTCATCCGTGCCGTTTTTGATGTATTTCAAAAGCTCTTCTTCTGTATAGTCGTCAAACTTCTTATCATAAAGATGGCAGACACCTGTTTCAAGTGAGCGGACAGCCTTTAATAAGCTTTCTTCCATTGTTCTGCCGATAGCCATAACCTCACCCGTTGCCTTCATCTGGGTGTTAAGGGTGTTGTTTGCATCTGCAAATTTATCAAACGGAAAACGTGCAATCTTTGTTACAACATAATCAAGTGTAGGCTCAAAGGATGCAGGTGTATTTGCAATCGGAATTTCATTCAGGTGCATACCAACTGAAATTTTAGCAGATACTCTCGCGATCGGATAGCCTGATGCCTTTGATGCAAGTGCTGATGAACGTGATACTCTTGGATTTACCTCGATAAGATAATACTGGAAGGAATGAGGATCAAGTGCAAACTGAACGTTACAGCCACCCTCAATCTTAAGCTCTCTGATAATTTTAAGAGCTGAGTCACGCAGCATATGATATTCTTTGTTTGTAAGTGTCTGTGACGGAGCAACAACCACCGAGTCACCCGTATGAACACCAACCGGGTCGATATTCTCCATATTACAAATGGTGATAGCTGTATCATTGGCATCACGCATTACTTCGTATTCAATTTCTTTATAGCCTTTAATGCTCTTCTCAACAAGCACCTGATGAACCGGTGAAAGTGCAAGAGCATTTTTCATCATAAGTACAAATTCTTCCTCATCATCGGCAAAGCCGCCGCCTGTACCGCCAAGTGTAAAGGCAGGACGAAGAACAACCGGAAATCCGATTCTCTTTGCAGCTTCAAGTCCGTCCTCAAGTGTTTCTGCAATCTCTGATGGGAGAACAGGCTCACCAAGGCTTTCGCAAAGCTCCTTGAAAAGCTCTCTGTCCTCCGCTCTTTCGATAGCCTCAAAGGTAGTGCCGAGTATCTCAACATCACATTCCTTGAGCACACCCTTTCTTGCAAGCTGTACAGCGAGGTTAAGACCTGTCTGTCCGCCGAGTGACGGAAGAATTGCATCCGGTCTTTCGTGGCGGATAATACGTGCTACATATTCAAGATTCAAAGGCTCCATATAAACCTTATCAGCAATATCGGTATCAGTCATAATGGTAGCAGGGTTTGAGTTAATGAGTACAACCTCATAACCCTCCTCACGCAGTGCAAGACACGCCTGTGTGCCTGAATAGTCAAATTCGGCAGCCTGTCCGATTACGATAGGACCTGAGCCGATAACAAGTATTTTGTGTATGTCAGTTCTCTTAGGCATTATGGCTTACCTCCTTTTCCATCAGTGCAATAAATTCATCAAACAGATATGCACTGTCCTGCGGACCCGGTGCACTCTCAGGGTGATACTGAACCGAGAACAGCTTATTCTCAGCAGATTCCACACCCTCAGCAGTATCATCAAGCAGATTTGAGTGTGTAAGCTTAAGAGATGTTCCCTCAAGTGAATTCACATCAACTGCATAAGAATGATTCTGTGATGTTATTTCAATTTTGCCTGTTTTCATATTCATTACAGGGTGATTACCGCCCCTGTGACCGAATTTCATTTTAAATGTTTTAGCACCGAGTGCAAGTGAAATCATCTCAGCAGATTCCACACCCTCAGCAGTATCATCAAGCAGATTTGAGTGTGTAAGCTTAAGAGATGTTCCCTCAAGTGAATTCACATCAACTGCATAAGAATGATTCTGTGATGTTATTTCAATTTTGCCTGTTTTCATATTCATTACAGGGTGATTACCGCCCCTGTGACCGAATTTCATTTTAAATGTTTTAGCACCGAGTGCAAGTGAAATCATCTGGTGACCAAGGCAGATACCAAAAATCGGCAGCTTACCCTTAAGCTCACGTACGACATTGATAACCTCCTGCACATCCTCAGGGTTACCGGGACCATTTGAAAGGAACAAGCCATCAGGTCTCATATTAAGTATTTCCTCAGCTGTGATATTGTAAGGCACAATGGTTACATTACAGCCCTTTTCATTGAGCTTTCTGATAATATTGTGCTTGATGCCGCAGTCGATTGCCACAACATCATATTTGTGATTAGGGGTTCTTGAATACCAACGCTTTTTACAGCTTACACGTGACACCATATCGGTAGGGATAACATATTCTCTTACCGTTTTGAGTGCCTCCTCATAAGGCATATCAGCATCACAAATCATAACCTTCTGTGACCCCTCATCACGGATGATTCTTGTTATCATACGTGTATCAACACCACTGATGCCAGGGATATCGTATTCGTCAAGCACCTCAGAAAGAGTCTTTGTATAGCGGAAGTTTGATGGCAAATCATTATATTCACGAACAATGAGACCACCCATTGTAGGAACTCTTGTCTCAAAGTCTTCATCTGTTATGCCATAGTTACCTATAAGCGGATAGGTCATACATACCATCTGGTCAGTATAACTCGGGTCTGAAATAATTTCCTGATAACCAACCATCGATGTATTAAATACAATTTCGTTTATAGCCGCTTTGTCAGCACCAAAGCCATAGCCATAAAACTCCTGACCGTTTTCAAGTACAATCTTTTTGTTAAATGGTTTCATACACAATCTCTCCTTTATATATAGTCAAAAGGTTTTCACCCTGTAATTTCCAATCTTTGAACGGAGTTGCCCTGCCCATTGTCACAAAGCGATCCGGATTGACAGTCCACTCCCTGTCTGCATCAATCAGTGCAAGGTTTGCCGCTGCACCGACCTTGATTTCACCGCCGTCAATACCAAATATTTCACATGGCTTAACGGACATCATTTCAACAAGCTTTTCAAGCGTAATAACGCCTGTTTTAACAAGCTTGGTATTCAGCACGCCAAAGGCAGTCTCAAGTCCCACAACACCCATAGCAGATTTTGCAAGTCCCTTTGCCTTTTCTTCAGCAGAATGAGGGGCATGGTCTGTTGCAATAACATCAACCGTTCCGTCAAGCACACCTGCAATAAGTGCATCCCTGTCCTCAGCAGATCTGAGCGGCGGATTCATTTTAAACCTGCCATCCTCCTGCAAATCCTCATCACACATTGTAAGATAATGCGGACCTGTTTCACAGGTGACTCTGACACCTCTCGCCTTAGCCTTACGGATGATATCAACACTCTCTTTAGTCGATATATGGCATACATGGTACTGACATCCTGTCTCTTCTGCAAGGCGACAGTCACGCTCTATCTGTGCCCATTCGGATTCCGAGCAGATACCCTTATGATTATGCGCCTTTGCATATTCACCATCGTGAATATAGCCGCCCTTCAAAAGCTCATTAACCTCACAGTGAGCTGAAATTATTTTGCCAAGCTTGGCACATTCCGTCATAGCCTGACGCATAAGTTCCTCAGTCTGAACACCTGTTCCATCATCAGAAAAACCGACAACCCTATCGGCGATAGAATCAAAATCAATAATCTCACCTACGCCCTTACGCTCCTTTGTTATTGTACCAAACGGAAGAACATCAATAACTGCATCCTTTTCAATAATATCAGTCTGAGCCTTAAGATTTAGTGCACAATCGGGTGCAGGATTAAGATTCGGCATGGTGCAAAGGGTTGTATACCCTGCTCTTGCACCCGCTTTTGAGCCTGTTTTTATCGTCTCCTTATAAGAAAAACCGGGCTCACGAAGATGTGTATGAACATCGACGAAACCCGGAATTAAGAAATACTTGTCCTGTGCATCAATAACACGGTCAACATTATCCGATAAAATAGAAATACCAAGGCTATGAATCTTACCGTCCATAATAAGAACATCTGACTTTTTAAATGTTTTATCTATGTATGTTAAAGCATTTTTTATAAGCAAAGTCATAATTCACATTCCTTTCCATTTTAGAACATTATAATATTTTTAGCCTGTTAAGTCAACAAAAAAATCTTTAATATACCTATTTACTTTATTGTATTTTTATAATATAATAGTGCTGATTTTTTTCTTGAAAATATACATATTTTCAGTATTTGTTATTGAGGTGAAAGTAATGGCATTTATAGCAGGTGCAGGTGCAACGAATGTTGACCTTTTATATCAAGGCTTTGACAGACTTGCAGGTGTTGGTGAAGAGTTATATTGCAAGGATTTTTCCTTACAGCTCGGAGGCGGATTGCCCGCAACACTTATTAATCTGGGCAGGCTCGGCATTGAAACAAAAATTGCAACAGAGCTTGGTAATGATATTTTTTCAAATTTTGCAAAGGAAAAGTTTATAGAGAACAGTGTTGAACCAACAAACCTCTACACCGGAGAAGATATACCGCTTAACATTACCTCAGCAATCATTCTTCCTAAGGACAGAACCTTTTACAGCTACGGTAAAGGCTCTATTGAGCCTGATGAAAAAGCAATGGAGGCCTTTTATGATATTGCCAAGGGTGCAAAAATCTGTATGATGCAGATGGGCGGATTCCTTCCTGTATATAAAAAATTAAAGGAAGAAGGCACAATACTTGTGCTTGATACAGGCTGGGACGATGAGATGAGTTTTGAAAAATATGACGAATACTTGAGTGTTGCTGATTTCTATACACCCAACAGAAAAGAGGCACTCAGAATAACCGGCACTGACAACGAAAGGGACGCGGCATATGCTTTGAAAAAGTATTTTGACAAGGTTGTTGTTAAGGTAGACGCTGATGGCTGTATCGGAATTGACGGTGACGATTATTTCTTCTGTCCGAGTGTTGAGGAATTCAAGAATGTTGATTCAACAGGAGCCGGCGATGCCTTTCTTGCAGGCTTTATGTATGGTCTGTTCTATGATTATCCGCTCAAGGATTGCATTGAATATGGAAACATAACAGGCGGCAAGGCAGTAACAGCAGTTGGTGCACTCAGTGGCTATGTAAGCGAAAAGGAATTACTTGAATATAAAAGCAAAATGTAAATAAAATCAAAAAAGGTATCCGAAGAGTTATAGAACTTATCGGGTACTTTTAACTATACACACAAAAAAACGGACAGAGTAATCTGTCCGTTTAATTTACATTACCAACTTATGTCAATGAAACACCTTCAAGGAACCAGCCGTCAAGTGTCAGGCACTTTGATGGCTTCTGCTCATTATACATCTTGCAGAAATCATAGCCTGCACCGCCCTGTGCCTGAGTAAGTGTAATCTTATTGTCAGCGAGTGCCTTATAAATCTCATCATACTGAGCTTTGATATCATCATTATCCGAAACAAAGGTTGCATAGATACCATCTGTTGCACAGCTTGCAAGTGTAACAGAACCGCCCTGATAATTATTAAGACAATCCTTAACTGCCTCACCATAATTCTTTACTATAGTTGTGTAGGCATTCTTATCATTCTGTCCTGCTGCAATTACGCTCAAATCATAATCAAAATCCCACTTTGATGTGAAAGCTGCTTCAGCCTTTGAATTACCGCCTGTAAAAATTGCAGACACACCATGATTGTACATTGCGTCACAGATCGAAGCATATCTGTCAACCATTTCAAATGTTGTACTGTAATTGTACTCGTTTTCCATTGCTATGCCCGTACTGTTACCATAAGCATCTGCATTTTCCCAATGTGAGAACATATAACCTTCCATAGGAGGGGCAGAAACGAGAGTAATATTGTCACCCTTCATATACGAACCGCTGCCTGTTGATTCGCCGTTGCCGCCCTCACCTGTAACAACTGTTAAGTTAAAGGTTGGCACTTCGCTTATTTTATAAACAGGAGTAATTTTAACATTCTCGTTAATTTCCTTAACAGCAGTAGCCGCTGCATTTTCATCCTCAACAATTACAGAAGCACTTAATTCCCAATGATCAAACACCATATCTGCCGGTGCTGCCGGAGCAGTTATCCAGCATTCGCCGTTTTCACCTACATTATAGGTTCTTGCAACCTCTTTACCATCAGCAGTCATAACATCTACATAATAGCTTGTACCCTCAATATCTTTATATGTAGCAGTTATTGTACAATCGCACTTTTCTACAAGAAGATTCATTGATTCTTTTGTTTTGGAGGAGATGTTTACTTTTTTGTCCTTAACACCGCTGGTATCGCTTTTAACTTCCCACTTGTCAAAAACTTTACCCTCCGGAGCAGGATTAGCAGTAATCGTTACGTTGCTGCCCTCGGTATATGTGCCTGAACCCAAACCGCCAACAACATTAACAGTAAATGTTTTTTCCGTCTGATTCTCAATTTTGTCATAGCATGCAGTGATTGTAAAATCATAGTTATAATCAAGAAGCGCAGTATCATATTCTGCCCAGTCCATAGTTACCGGAACACCGAGAGAATCAGCAGCATACGCCGCACCCTGTACAAAGCCTGCACCATAATTAGCAGAATCCTTACTGCCGTATTCACCAAAATAACCAAGCTCTGTATTTCCGTTAACAACTGAAATATATCCTGCAAGGAAGCCGCTCTGTACAGCATCAAATGATACGCTCATAACATTATTTACAAAACGATTTGTCATATCACCTGCTGAATGAGGAATTGCATCAAGCAATACAAACTTAATATCCGGATATGCTGGTGCAATTTCATATGCGCTCACAGCAAATTCCTCGCCCGGTAAAATAATATATTGTGCACCGTTTTCGGCTGAAAGAGCAACATATTTCTCAACATTTTCAGGTGTAATTTCATCATTATCAAGAACGGGCTGATAATAACGGCACTTCATAGAATTTTCATCTGCAAAAGAAGCTATACCCTCCCATGCACTCTGATTATATCCACCATCATTAATTGCACCGCCGTTAGTAATCAACACGATATCACATTTCATATCCTCCTGCTTAGTACAGCCGGCAAAAACACAGCCAACTAAAACAAGACACATTATAATAGAAATAATCTTTTTCATAGTTTTCCTCCAAAAAGATAATATCACCTTTTAATAATAACAAAAATATATGAATATTGCAATAGTAATTTGTTGATTTAATTGATCAAAGCATTTATAATATATGCAGGTGATACTATGTTAAATGAACAAATTGAATTTATAAGAACAAGAACTGATTTTATGCCGAAAATTGCACTTGTACTCGGCAGCGGACTCGGAGAGCTTGCAGACGAAATTGATATTTGCTGCACGGTTGACTATAAGGATATACCGGATTTTCCTATATCAACAGCACCAAGCCATAAGGGCAGATTCGTATTCGGAAAAATTGAAAATAAAAATGTTGTTATTATGCAGGGACGTATTCATCTGTACGAGGGATACAGTGCACAGCAAGCTGTAAATCCGATAAGACTTATGAGAAAAATGGGTGCTGAAATCTTATATCTTACAAATGCATCAGGCGGAATAAACAGCAACTTTAATATCGGCGATTTTATGGTAATAAACGACCATATATCAAGCTTTGTTGAGTCACCCCTTGTCGGCAGAAATGATGATACACTCGGAGTACGATTTCCCGATATGAGCGAGGTATATTCAAAAAGGCTTAACGGTATCATACATAGCACTGCAAAAGATATGAATATTGACACAAAAGAAGGCGTGTATCTGCAATTTCGCGGGCCGAATTTTGAAACGCCTGCTGAAATCAGAATGGCAAAAATCCTCGGTGCAGATGCCGTTGGTATGAGCACAGCCATTGAAGCTCAGGCTGCAAAACATTGTGGCTTTGAGGTGTGCGGCATCAGTCTTGTTACTAATCTCGCATGCGGAATAAGCAAAACACCGATTACAAGCGAAGAAGTCACTGAAACCGCACAGAGAGTTGCCCCATACTTCAAAAAACTGATAAAAGCATCTATAGGAAACTTTTAATATGGAAAATTTAAAATTTATTGCCAATAAACTATATATACTTGACCAGACACTTCTGCCAAACGAGGAAAAGTGGGTGGAAATACAAAATAAAGAGCAAGCATATACCGCTATAAAAACACTTATGGTACGTGGTGCACCTGCAATCGGTATTTTTGCAGGCTATTCAATGGCATTGTTTTCAAAGAATAAAGATATATACGAACTGAAAAAATATCTTGACTCATCAAGGCCGACAGCAGTCAATCTCAGCTGGGCGACCAAGAGAATTGTAAATGCTTTTGAAAATGGTAAAAGCCTTATTGAAGAGGCTGTTGAAATCCATAATGAGGACATTAAAATGTGCCGTAAAATCAGTGAATACGGACTATCACTTTTAAAAGACGGTGATGGAATTCTCACACATTGCAATGCAGGAGAGCTTGCTACCAGCAAATACGGAACAGGACTGGGACCGCTGATCTTAGGCAAGGAAAAGGGCTATAATTTTCACGTATTCAGCGATGAGACAAGACCGCTCTTACAAGGGGCAAGGCTTACTTCCTACGAGCTCGAAAAAGCCGGTATTGATGTAACCTTAATCTGCGACAACATGGCAAGTCTAGTGATGAAAAAAGGAATGATTAACGCTGTACTTGTCGGCTGTGACAGGGTTGCAGCAAATGGTGACACAGCAAACAAAATAGGTACAAGCGGTGTAGCCGTGCTTGCAAAATATTACAACATTCCCTTTTACGTTTTAGGACCTTATTCAACAATTGATTTCAGCTGTAAAACCGGTGATGATATTGAAATTGAAGAGCGCAGCGGTGAAGAAATCAAGCAAATGTATTTTGAAAAACCAACTGCTTTAAAGAATACAAAATGCTTTAATCCTGCATTTGATGTAACAGACAATTCACTTATTACCGCAATAATTACGGATAAAGGAATAATCTATCCCCCATTTGATGTCAATTTGAAAAAAATATTAAACGACTAGATAAATTCTTTGAAAGGAAACTCTATGATCAGATTTTATAATGGCAGAATACTGACTTTAAAAAATGGCTTTGACATAATTAATAATGGCGAAGTCTGGGTTGATGGCAATCGCATATCCTATGTCGGAAAAGCAAATGATAACTACTCTGAGTTCAGCTTTGAGAGAGAAATCGACCTTAATGGCAATTTACTTATGCCAAGCTTTAAAAATGCACACACCCACAGTGCCATGACCTTTGGCAGGAGCTTCAGCGATGATTTACCACTGCAGGATTGGTTATATAATAAAATTTTCCCGCTTGAGGATTTACTGACAGGTGATGATATTTACAAGCTGTCAAAAATCGCTTTTCTTGAATACCTTACAAGCGGAATATCTGCTTGCTTTGATATGTATTATTTCCCGGAAAATATAGCTAAGGCAAGTGTCGACACTGGATTCAGAACAGTAATGTGCGGTGCTGTTAACAACTTCAAGGAGTCTGTACCGCTTTTAGAAGAATACTATAATAAATATAACAGCTATGATGAGCTTATATCTTACCAGCTTGGCTTTCATGCAGAGTATACAACAAACGAACCAATTATGAAGGATATTGCAAAGCTTGCTGAAAAATACGAGACCCCTGTATTTATGCACTCAAGCGAAACCATGAGTGAAACACAAGAGTGCATACATCAATATAATAAAACGCCGACAGAGCTTTTTGAAAAACTTGGACTTTTCAACTATGGCGGCGGTGCCTTTCACAGTGTCTGGGTTTGCGAAGATGATTTGGATATCTATAAAAAACATGGCGTTTATGCAGTTATTAACAGTGGCTCAAACTGCAAGCTCGCATCCGGTGTTGCACCTGTTGAAATGATGATAAAAAATGGCATAAATCTTGCAATAGGAACAGATGGTCCAAGCTCTAATAATGCTCTTGATATGTTCAGAGAAATGTATATGACCTGCATTTTGCAGAAAATCAAAAACAAGGATGCTGCATCAACAGATGCTAATATGGTGCTGAAAATGGCAACAATCGGCTCGGCAAGATGTATGGGTCTTAATGATTGTGACTGCATTGATGTCGGTAAAAAAGCAGATTTGATTGTTATTGATTTAATGAGACCAAGCATGCAGCCTATACATAATATAACAAAAAATCTTGTTTACAGCGCATCAAAGGATTGTGTTAAAATGACAATGGTTAATGGTAAAATACTTTATGAAAACAGTGAATTCCCTACCCTTGACATTGAAAAGATATATCAAGAGGCAGATGCAGTTGTAAAAAGAATTACAGAATAAGTTTATTTTAGCTATCGGAAGTCCGGACTTCTGATAGCTTTTTTGTTTCACTTCTTAGAAAATATTATATTGCTTTTATCACTTTTCAAATTTAGTTGACATTCTATATGAAATCATATATTTTAAAATTAAAAGAAATTTAAGAGGGATTCATTATGATAAGCAAAACAAAATATTTACTTGATGATAACACAATTGAAGAAATGTTTAAAAAGGCAGGAATTGAAGGGATAACCAAAATTGCCCCTCTCGGTGCCGGCGAGTTCAATGCCGTATATGAAATAACAGCTGATAAGAACTATGTTCTTAAAATAGCGCCCCAAAAAAGCACATCAGTAATGACATACGAAAAAAACATGATGCAGACAGAGGTATATTGGTACAATATCATAAGAAGCAATACTGACATCAAAGTACCTGAGGTGTATTACACAGATTTTTCTAAAGCACTTATTTCTTCTGACTGGTTCATTATGGAAAAGCTTGAGGGAAAGCAAAGAAATGAAGTCAAAATAGATAAAGCAGAGCTGGAGAAAAAAACGGCACAAATGGTTGCACAGATACATAAAATCAAGAATGATAAATTCGGCTATGTTCAGAATCAGCTTTATGATAATTGGTACGACGCACTTACAAATATGATTAAAAATCTTTTGCTTGATGCCCAAAAGATGAACAAAAAATCAAAAAACGGTGAAAAGCTTTTAGGATATGCTGAAAAATATAAAAGCATCTTAAAAAACGTTCCTTGCTGTATGGTTAATTACGATATATGGGATCCAAATGTCATTTGCCGTTATAACGAAAAAAATGAAATCGAATTTCAGTGGATAGATCCTGAAAGGAGCTTTTGGGGTGACGGAATTTTTGATTTCATATGCCTTGGAAATCTTGTCGGTTTAATGGAAAATAAGAAAAGCTCTATCCAATATTACAATGAAGTAACTGACCTTCCTGTTAAATTAAACAAAGAAACATCCATTAGATTCGCTTTTGCTATGGGACTTCTTGCGCTGATTCAAGAGGTAGAAAAATATTATCGCTATTCACCACGTCATTTTGGCTGGTGGAGAAATATAGCATGTAGTAAATTTTATTACGCAAGGGCGTTTGGTGTGCTGAAAAATGGATAAGGAACTACTGAAAACAGACGAAATGAGAACAGCAAGTCTTCCTAAGCTGATTGCGAAATATTCTGTTGTTACCTTCTGTGCACTGTTCTTTAATGAACTGTATAATATAATTGATACTTTATTTGTAAGCCGCGGCGTGGGTGACAATGCAATGGGCGGAGTATCAATTATATTCCCATTTATGATGATACAGGGAGCAATATCACAGACAATAGGCTCAGGTGCAGGTACAGTAGTGTCAAAACTTTTAGGCAAGCGCGAATATGAAAAAGCAGGAAATGCTACCGCCTGCGCAATGCTTGCTTTTTACACAACATCAATATTGATAACCATTGTTGGTCTTATATTTTTAACACCTCTGCTCAGGCTGTTTGGAGCAACTGATGACATAATGCCCTATGCCAAGGAATATTTCACTATTATTCTGATAGGCAACATTTTTTCAACAGGTTTTTCGTCAATTATCAGAGCTGAGGGAAAAATGGTTTACTCTTTGCTAATCTGGCTGATACCAACCGCTGTTAACATTTTGCTTGATGCAATATTTATATATGCACTCAATATGGGTGTAAAGGGAGCAGCACTTGCCACGATAATATGTTATTTCACCAGTTTTCTAATGAGTGTAATATTCTTCAAAAAAATATCAGTTCAAAAATTCAGCAGAATTAAAATTGAATTAAAAATGATTTGGGAAATCATAACACTGGGAGCACCAATGCTCCTGCAGCTTGGCAGTATGTCCATACTGTTTTTGATAATAAATAAGGCATTATCAGCATCAGGAGGAACACTGAGCGTAAATACCTTTGCTTATGTCAGCAAAATACTCAGCTTCGCAATTGTACCATTTAATGCCATAGCAACAGCAATATCACCAATCATCAGCTACAATCATGGTGCAGGCAAGCTGAAGCGAATAAATAAAACCTTCAATACAAGTTTAATTATGTGTGAGATTTATTCTGCAATCAGTATAATAGCTGCTTTTACGATGTCTAGCCTGTTTGTAAAAACATTCACAAACGATATTAATATAATCATGCAAGGAACAGATGCTTTAAAAACACTGTCACTTGCAATGCCAACTGCACCGCTGACAATAATTACAGGAATTTATTTTCAGGCTCTCGGCAAAAAATCACAGGCTATTTTAATTAACAGTCTTATAGTTTTATTGTCACTTGCTACGATAATTATTTTTATGAAGACAGATTATACAAATGGAATATATATTGCAATTTCTATTGCCTGTCTGATTGCAGGAGTAATAGCTATCATATTGAAAAAGCAAACTAAAATATAAAATAAAAAAGGATGTATTAAAACCTTATTGGTTCAATACATCCTTTTTGCTTATTTATTTAATTTTTCAACTGCTACTCTATTTTTATAGAACTTTGAAAGTATCGCATAATCCTTAGCATTGATAACGCCATCATTATTTAATTCAAAAAGATATCCGAGCGACGTATCTGCCGGCGCAGTATTTACATATCTTATATTCCAAAGTGCATAAGTTGCTGCCACACTTGTTGTATAAACATTCTTACAAACTGAACAGGTATAACTGAGTCTGCCGTTATCATTAAGTCCTGTAAACTCATAATAATGTGACGGAACATCGCTGTATGTATTCGTTCTTGTTGTTCCGCAGTCATCACAGGTATCAGTTGTTAACATAGGAATATTTGCACAGTTCTGAGTAACAACTGTAGTTTTATAATGACCCTCTATCCATTCATCATGACGAGGAGGTTTTGATACATCTCTGTAATTACAGCGTTCACAAACAGGAGTTATTGAAGTATGACCCGGATGATCAGAAGGAGATTCAACCTCAACATAGCTGTGGCCGAATTTCTCAAGTATAATCTGGAACTCTTCACCGCATACATTACCTTCGCTAAGCTCTCTCTTGCATACTGATATAGCCAAGCCGTCCTCTTCACAATTCTGCTCTTTTAGAATATCATACACTGTTTCATCAGGAATATGACCCAAAGCGCTGATTGACTCAGTTGTAGCATATCCACAAACCTTGCAGACCAATCTGTCATATCCTGCTGTTGTACAAGTTGGGTCAACATGCTCTTTAAGCTCATTATCGTGTCCTAATGCAGGAATACTTTCCTGAGTTGTATAGTTACAATTTTTACAACCATAGAAAACTGTACCTCTTGATGTACATGTTGGCTCTTGTCTTGTACCGATTTCCTCAAGCTCATGCTCAGCAGGCTCAAGCCTTACCAACCTTGTCTGAGAACATCCTTCAACAGTACAGGTATCAAGACGTCTGCCTGCAATAGTACAGGTTGGTATACTATATTCAGTTGAATTATAGTAACCGTCAATCCATTCAACATGAGTAGCGTTTAAAGTTTCGTCACCGCAAACTGTGCATTTAAAGCTCTGATAAGTATGACCATCTTCAAGGGTATTATCGAGCTCGTCAATCTGTTCATACTGATGACCGAGTGCAGCAATGTCTTCTGTAACAGTATTATTACATACAGAGCACACACCCTCCTGTATTCCATTTTCTGTACAGGTTGGCTCTTGAGTAACTTTAAACTCAGCAACTGTATGCCTTACAGGAATAACATTTACTTTAGGGCGCTCTGTGCAGCCCTCCATCGTACAGGTATAGGTTTCATAACCAACCTTGAGCCTGCCATCACATTTTGCGTTGTTTACATATGTATAAAAGCCTTCAACATATTCTACATGCTCAACCTCTTCCTTTGTCTCACCGCATCCATTCTTACACTCGTAATGGTTGAAAATATGTCCGTTTGCCTCAGTCTCATCATGCTGCTCTGAAATAAACCACTTATGACCTGTTGCAGCAATTGTATTCGTTTTCAAAGTCTGGTTACAGCTGTCACAAATTATTGATGATAATCCTGTTTCTGTACAAGTAGGAGCAGGGTCTATAACCTCGTGGGTTGAAATATGATCACATGCATCAATTGATACAAACAGATAATTACTGTTTGGATGTGTAACAACAAAATCCTCAGTAGTTGAACCCTTATGACCATAGAATGTCAGAATTCTTTTAGAATCTGTACCATTATAGAACGGATTCTCCTCTGCGATTGTTAAACCTTCATAAGCCATATCCTTATTAAGTACTGTAACACTTGTAAGGAAGGAACAGTTCGCAAAAGCTCTGATGCCGACACGAGTAATACGCTCAGGAATTTCAAATTCAACAATAGGACAGCCAAAGAATGAATAACCTGAAATCTCAGTAATCGTAGGAGATAAAATTATATTCTTAATTCCTGCATTATAGAAAGCACTGATACCGGTAGCAGTCAAACCGGTTCCATATTTAACAGTAGTAAGATTTGTACAATTTCTGAAAGCATATTCACCCAAATTTGTTACTGAATCAGGAATCGTAATACTTTTAAGTGCTGTACAGCCATTAAATGCTGCACCATCAATTTCTACCAAGCCCTCAGGCAATATAATGCTTTCAAGTGCTGTACAGCCATTAAATGCACCATAACCGCCGGTTCTCTCAATATCCAAAATACCGCCATTGATTTTAGTGAGTGTAGACGGTAAATCAATTGAAGTCATAGCAGCAAACTCATAAAATGCAACTCTGCTGATTTCAGTTACACCCTCACCGATTACAACCTTCGTACACTCAGCCTTAATTCCTTTCCATGGAATAAGCGAAGCCGCAACATAGTTTTTCATTGCACCCGTACCCGTAATTGTAAGAGTGGTAGTTTTTGTATCATATGACCATCTGACATCAGCACCGGTTGCACCGCAGGTACCGCTGTTTGCACCAAATGCAATAGAAACATTAAAGCAAAACAGTGCCGTAACAACAAGTGCAAACGCAGTTATCATAGCAACGAGTCTCTTTTTCATATAACATTCACCCCTGAGATATCTATATACTATAATATTACCATATAATTTTGCGTTTTTCAACATTTTTTGTACAATATGTTTAATTAAATTTGTCAAAAAGTAGAATATCACTTAAATTAATAATCAATCAGTCATTAATCTTCCATTTTTTAATCAAGTGCTTAGAAGCAGGAACTACATCACTATCATTCGGGTATGGATATTCCTCATAAGTATTTACCCACCGCATCTCAAACTCGTTAATTCTTTTGCCAAGCGGAGTTTCGATATAATGCCTTCTCTTATCAAAATCCACAGTACTGAAAACATTAAGCTCCCTACCTTGTTCAAGGCACGCAAGAGCCTCATCATAAAACATCTGCCATCTGACAAAATAGTAATTTTTAATAAGACCGCTCCATTCACGCCACGAGTAATCAAAAAGGCTATCCTCGCCGTAAATATCACCCCAAAGTGTAACCAACGTACGAGCATTCAAATCAAAATATTTTTTCTCCTGCTCATCTGCTGCAAGTTTATGACTGTCACCAATCCAGCGTGACAAACAAAATTCACTGCGTTTTGAGAGCAAAGCATCCATATCCGCAAGAATATCAAGCTGGGTAGCAGCGAGTGTTTTTACAGCGATAATATCACCTTTTTTATAAGCCTCAGAATAGGCAATCTGATTTGTGTAAAATCTATTGCTGAGTGCCTGACGCACTAAATCACAGAGGTCATACTGATAACCATCAGAATCCTCATATTCATCTGATTCAGATGCAAAAAGTACTACTGCCTTTTCAAACAGTTTTGTGTCATACCACACTTTTGCGTAGCAACAAGGACCTGTTCGCACAGGTAAAAGTTCCGGTCTTGCAGCAAGTGTTGAGCCTACTTCATTTTCTTGATACCCATCATTACAGTAACAGGTCTCAAGCAGTATATCCCACGCTTTGCGAAGCGTTTTGCTATATTTACCATATCTGCGCTTTATGTAATCATCAAGCCACTGTGAATAATTTATCTGCTTAGAGGAGGTAAGCAGTTCAAACTGTAAATCATAAATTACAGGATTTTGCTCGATACCCTCCATGAACATGCCTGTACCAACAACATTAGCGCCTTTGTCTTTAAGCTTTAAATATTTATTATTACAATGCAATTTCAGCTTACCCTGCATTGAATTTTTACCGCCAAAATTGTGCAGCATACCTGCAACAACAGGATATCCCCAAAGATTTCTGCTGCTCAGTGTTCTTGCGGAATTTATATCAAGCACAAGCAGTCGGTTTTTCGGCACAGCCTTAACAATTGGTTTACGCATGGACCAACTCTGCATAACCCATATGGAGTTTTTGTCAAAATTTTCATACATACGGTTGATTGTTTTACCAACTGCTTTCAGGTACCACGGCCAAGGTTTAGGCGGCGTACCCTCATGGAAAGGATCGCAAGCAAGATAATGATAATTGCCCAGTACCTTTTCAAGCTTTCTGAGATATGCAGTTCCAAACTCAATAAAGAATGAATCTGTAGGATCAAGTTGCGCAGTTTTTGGAAATCTGCACCATCCCCTTTGCTCTAAAATTTTAGCATTTGGGAATCTTGTTTTAAAGAGCATTGGAACATGACCCGAAAAGCCCTGCTGAATAGGCTGCATACCAAATTCAACATATCTTTCAAGTATCTGTTTTCCAAGCTCAGCACGGTGATAGACATAGCTTTTGTCAGCAGGCGGCATATACCCCTCAATGTTTGTCATCAGCTGCCATGCCCAGAAAGCAGGACCTGAAATCCAATCCAGTGCCTCACGCTCACTGAAGCCATAATCACGCAGCACCTCATACCAGACTGCCTCAGTTCCGATAACAGCAAGCGGCATATTAATACCATTCATTGCCATAAAGTCGATTTCCTTTTCCCAACGTGAAAAGTCCCACCAGCACATTGAATAATCCAGTGTACAGTAATTCATATACACTCTGAATTTCTGCTCAATTTCACGGCTGAACTCACCATCAAACATAGTCAGCTCTTTAATTCTAATTTCTCTGTTGCCGCACCATGATAACTGAACACCACAGTATTTTTTCAGATAATCATAAATACCCATAAAGGCAGATATGTAATTACTCGCTTTAACATACAGCTTGCCATTTTCGGCTGTTACACAGTAGCGGTCCTGTTCATTGCCTGTAATAGTAACATCTATATCATCCTTAACATCAAAAAGATTTCTTTCTAAAAAACCTGTGATAACCTTATCCATAAATTCACCTCATTAAATTAAATTCTTTGAATATAACCGGTTTTTTCAAATCTGTTATAGCCGTTTTTCTGATAAAATTTATGCGTGCTGCGTTTTTTTGAGCCTGTAAGCAGCATCATTTTATAGCAGTTATTATCAACCGAAGCTGCTTTGTATAAGCAAGGCAGGCAGATGCCAGTCCCCTTTTTCTGTAATCTTTGTCTGTCACAACATTTTCAATCAGTGCATATGGCTGCTGATTGTGCGTCAGATTCGGAATAATAACACATACACAGGAGGAAACAAGCCTGCCGTCCTCTTCGGCAACAATGATATGATGATTTTTGTCTGCAAGTATTTCATTGAATAACGCAATATTGTCGTCATCATTTTCAATGGGCTTGTTATTATGTAAATGTGTATACAATTCACTTAAGCCGTGAAAATCATTTTCATTTATTTCTCTAATCATCAAATCACCTCAAACTTTATAAGTATATCTTATCACAATAAAATATCCGTGTAAAGAAAAAGAGCATCTCTCGCGAGATGCTCTGAAAAAGTATTCAATTAGTCATTAATTTCAGTACTATTTTTAAAAAGTAGTTTATCGAGTTTATAATTAAGTTTTGCCTTCATATCTTCTAATTCAGAATCGGTAGGAATATTATCAACATTCCACATAATATTTTGCGGCAACCACCAAACAGGACCCTTTCCATCATTACCATATTCACCCAAGTCACCTGTTTTGCGAGGAAAAAGGTGAAAATGCAAATGTGTATCACCATTTCCGAGACATTCATAATTCATTTTTTCAGCATCAAAAGCTTGTGATACTGCTTTAGCAACAACAACCATTTCCTTTAAATATTCTGCCTGAAATTCAGATTCAAGATTATAAAGCTCTGTTGCATGCTTTTTGCACATAAATAAGGTATAGCCATAAAAATGCTGATTCCAACCAAGCACAACTATACCTGTTTTCAATTCTTTCACAAAATACGGATTTCCACCGTTCAAAGATTTTTCAATTGTTTTACAAATATCACACATATATTTCTCCTATAAAATCTTTTGAAGAATTTACAGTCACTATCACATTTTTCATACTGAATTTATAT
>CAMWPJ010000030.1 GCA_947176035.1 uncultured Clostridia bacterium
AGTGGATTGTAAAATTAATTTGAAATTACAATATAATATCTGTATTCAAAATGATTACAAACGGACATCCGATTAATTTAATGTCTGATAAATTTTTATCAGAAGTTAATAAACTCTTGTCTATTTTTGTGGTATAATATTAATCGGTGATGAAAATGAAAAATAAAATAAGCAAAGCCCAAACTAATAATGAGGGTTTTGCAAATGGCTTATGCTTTAACAAGCTTGTGTGGATATTTCTGATATGCTGCGTCGTAGGATTTATTGTAGAAACAATTTGGTGCTTGATTCGCTACGGATATATTGAGTCAAGAAAATCGCTGGTTTACGGTCCGCTTTCCGTAGCATATGGAATGGGTGGAGTTATACTAACTCTGGCACTATATAAGCTGAAGGATGAAAGTCCGGGAAAGGTTTTCTTTATCTCATTTATTGTAGGGACAGTAACAGAATATATATGCTCTCTCGGTCAGGAAATTGTTTTTGGATCGGTAGCGTGGGATTACAGCAATGTGCCGCTGAATATCAATGGCAGAGTTTGTTTATTGTATTCCCTTTTCTGGGGAGTACTCGGAATAGTATGGATAAAATTGATTTATCCGCATATGTCTGTGCTGATAGAAAAAATGCCTGTTAATATTGGTATGATACTGACATGGGCATTTGTTGTATTTTTTGTTTTTGATTCGTTTATGTCCGCAACAGCAGCACTGCGAATGGATGCAAGAAATGCAGGAGAGCCGCCGTCAAATCATTTTGAGGTTTTCCTTGATGACCGTTTTGACGACGAGCGTATGCACAGTATTTATGCCAACTCCAAGGATATTTAATAAAAATATAGTGCCGCTTAACTTAATCTTGTTAAGCGGCATTATTTTATACTTAAAACTGTATATTAAAAAATAATTAAAATTGTGCATTGAATAGTATACACATCGATGATAAGATTTAGAAAAACAAGGAGGATTGATTATGGAAAATCAAAAAACTAAAAATACGTTCAGCGTAAGAGCAATTTGCTTTACTGCAATTATGGCAGCACTTATTTTTGTATTCACCTTTACATTCAAGATTCCGCTCGGAACAGGGTATACACATATCGGTGACAGCATAATATTTTTATCAATTGCTCTTTTGGGAGCAAAAAAATCAAGTCTTGCAGCGGGTGTCGGTGCAGCGCTTGCCGATTTGATTGGTGGGTACAGCGAATGGATTGTGCCAACATTTTTAATTAAGTTTATTATGGTTTTAATTTGTGGCTTATTTGCCGAAAAGCTGATTAAAAATAAAGTTGTTGGCTATGTTGTTGGTGCGATTGTTGGCGGCACTTTTCAGATTGGTGGTTATACTTTAGCAAAGCTTATTATTTTTGATAAGGCTTATGCACTTACTACATTACCTGAGCTTATTATTCAGACAATAGTAGGAATCACTGTTGCGGTTGTATTTATTTCTGTTTTTAATAAAACAAAAGTAACTGATAAGCTTAGAAAAATGGCAGAATAGGAGACTCTTATTATGAAAAAAATTGACGCACACTCACATATAGGAAATTTCGGCGGTTGGGCAGGTGTTGCTTTTACGAAGGACAGCCTGATTGAGCAGATGAGAGAATATGATATTGAAAAAACATTTTTGACGGGAGCCTCTTTTCAGGGAAATGACGAGGTGGTTGATGCTTTTCAGTCATATCCGGAAAAAATTGTACCCTTTGTATGGGTTAATCCTGCACTTGATGATGTGGAAAAAAAGCTTGATAAATACATAAATCAAGAGCGTTTTGCCGGAATAAAAATGCAGCCGTTGTTTGATTCGTTCGTTGCCGATGATCCTGTGGTTTATCCGGTAATGGATTTTGCAAGAGAATATGATGTTCCTGTATTTATTCATTGCGGTCATCCGCCGTATTCACTGCCATGGAGTATTGGACTGCTTGCAGAGCAATATCCGGATGTACGAGTAACTATGATTCATATGGGACACGGACATGGGGTTTATATCGATGCCTCAATTAAAATGGCAAAGCGATATAGTAATCTTTATCTCGAAATGAGCGGTATGCCAATGGGCAGTAAGATTAAAGAGGCATACGAGACGGTTGGAAGCGACAGAATTATGTTTGGAATTGATTCGCCATTTCATCATCCTACTGTTGAAATACAAAAGGTATTGACATGCGGGCTTGATGAAGGTGCTCAGCAGGATGTTTTTTATAACAATGCTAAGAAGTTACTTAGACTATAAATTATAGTTTATAGAGCGATAAATCATTATAACTGCACACGGCATAAAAACACAAGATATGTCGCAATAACATATAGGATAATTACAAAATTCCAGACAATTTTTTAGCCTTAAAATACATATTCTCTCGTTAATGCGTATTACGGTAAACTAAATTAGCTTATAAAAACAAAAAGTCGGCAGATTTCTCTGCCGACTTTTGTTTTCTTATAATTCTGAATTAAGAATTAAGCAAGAGTTTCAAGGAGACCAACAAGATCTGCAATAACCAAATCAGTATCGTTCTGAAGCATACCTAATACCTGAGTAATCATATCTGTCATGCTTTCATTAGAACCATCACCGAGGAGACCGCCGATAAGGCTTGAAATCTTATCAAAGTTGTCGCCTGCATTAATTGTTTCAATCAGATATCTGAGAACAGCAATTAATGTCTCTGAAGAATCACCCTGAACAAATACTCTTGTACCATAGGTTGCTGCCTGTGAAGATGCTACGATAACTGTACCGTGGCTTGCAAGCTGTAACCAATCAACAGCATTGAGTTTAATGCCGAGTGGGCTGCCGCCAACCTTAATGATTCCAAGAACTGCATTAAGAAGCGGGATAATTGAATCTGCACCGAGAAGCGGCATTAATGTCTTGTTGATATCGTAGAGATCAAGTGTGAAGTTCTTTACACCAACCTTTGCAAGGAGACTGTTGAGATCAAAGTCAAGTGCATCAAAGAGAGTTGGAAGAAGATCATTAAGATCAACTACAGGTCTGATAGAATCAACAAGTGCTGAGATAGGAGTGAGCAAGTTGTCGAAAATCTGGCAAAGTCCATTGTTACCAATGAAGAGTGCAAGGTTTGGAACAATTGCTGCGATTGTCTGAAGCGGAGCATTGAGAACGTCCTCAACTAAATCCCAAAGAGGATTGATGATATCAAGGAGGATTGCGTCATACTCTTTGTTGATATCCTGTCTGTACTGATACTGTGTCTTAATGTTGTACATTGAGAATGCTTCCATAAGCGGAACGATTGATGATGTGTAACCGTTTGAGCCAGGAATTCTTACAAGGTCAAACAGACCAAGGTAAGCATCGTTAAGAAGTACATCAAGTACACCATAGAGAGGACGAAGAACAGCAACGAGTGCATGGAAGAAGCTGTCTCTGTCTGTTACGCCCCACTTGAGTGCGTTTTCATTTACATTCTTCCAAGAACCTGCAGCAGCGATTGTTGCAGATGCGCTTGTGAACTTCTGTCCATACTTTTCATCAACGAGAAGTTTTGCAACATTCTCTGTTGAGAAATCAATGTCTGTCTGTCCGAGGAGCTCTGTAAGATTTAAGTTATCGTTAATCTTAACACCCTCGATTGCACCATAGAGACCCTTAGCAAGCTTTGTAATAAGCTCATCCTTGAAGAGAGCCTTGCCGATTAATTCGTTAAGATCAGCAAGTCCGCCAATCAAACCATCGAGCATTGGAGGAAGCTGCTTGAGGAATTCTGTGTCTACACTTTCAGGATATGTGAAGGTGTATGTGCCTGTCTTATACTTTGTGTAATCCCAGAAAGCATTCTGTGGAGTACCTGCAAGTAAGTAGAATACAGCGGCTACAATCTGATCAGCCGAAGCATTAGCGATTGTGTTGAATACGCTGTTGATGATTGACATAATCATATCAGCTTTGTCGCTGTTCTTAATACCATCGATTCCGCCGATAAGCTCTTTAAGAGCACCTGTATTTTCAATAAGAACATTTGCTACAAATCTGAGAACTGTAACAAGTACCTTGCCTTGGTCAACATTGTCAACCATCTTACCTGTGAGGAATTTACCGTCAGCACCTGTTGCCTTACTTGTGTAAGTAGTTTCATCACCGAGACCGATAAGTGCACCAAGATTTATCTCAGGGATAACGATGCCGAGTTTTTCATCAAGAATTGAGCTAACAGTAGTAACAATAAAGTCAAGAATTGATGTGCCTAATAATTCTTCAAGCATATCAGTAGCATCAATTACTGTCTGACCTGTAAGACCGAACATATCTGTTACAGGAGCAAGAAGATTAAAGATAAGCTGGAATAAGCTGTTTGCCTCAAGATACATTGCAATGTTAGGAAGAAGCTTTGTAAGCTCACTTACAGGACTTGCAACAAGTTTGTTGAGGAATGAACCGTCTGTATCGCCAACAAACGGATTAAGGATACCAAGAAGGAGGTTATCCTTAGCATCTGCTACAGCATTCTGATACTGAGCATATGTCTGAATGTCTGAGCACTGTAATGCCTCAAGAAGAGGAATTACAAAGCTGTTAAAGCCGTTTGTGCCCATGAGCTTGAGATCATCAAGGTTTTTAAGTGACTTGAAGTCAAGTCTGAGAGAAGATGTTCTTGAAAGCTGACGATTATTAGGATCTTCTCTGAAGTTTACAGTGAGCACTCCGTTGCTCATAGCATACTCAATTCTGAGTTTAATAGGAGCGTTCTTATCTGTTGAAATATCAATGTACTGATATGTTACAGGAACATTGATTGAACAAATTGCTTCATAAGCAACATCATTAAGCTGAAGTGCACCCTCGTTAAGGAATGCATTGAGTACATTATAGAATGGACGAAGAATAGCTACAAGAGCATTTACAAAGCCCTGCTGAGCCTTGTCTGAGCCGTCTGTAAAGCCCCAGTTTACATTCTTAACATTTGACCAGCTTGACTGTGCCTTAATAGCATTTGCTGCGTCAGTGTAAGTTGCACCATAGCTCTTATCCATAAGAATTGCTGCGATATCCTGAGTAGATGATACAAGACCTAAGCCTTTAAGAATATCCTTAACTGTAGGATCAAGGCCATCGAGTGCACCATAGATTCCGGTTGCAGCACTTGTGAGTAATTCGTTAGTGAATAATTTGCTGTCAAGTATATCCTCAAGGCTGTCACCAAGATCTACACCAAATGAGCTGAGGAGTGGGAAGATACCTGCTACAAGCTGGTCAAGCTGCTCAACACCTCTGTTAGCCATATCAGCTGTTACGCCGGCAGGATAGTAGAAGCCGTCAAACTTGATTTCCTGTAAGTATCTTGAGAATGTCCAGTAAGCAAGTGCCGGACTGTCTGTTGCTTCAAGAATTCTGTCAAGAACAGCTAAGATATCTCTTGAAGTGATACCGAAGTCCTTAATAAGATCAATAATTGTTGTTAATGTATCATTGTTGATAAGTTTAGCAATTGCTTCAAGATTATCATTGTCTAAAACAATATCAAATACATAATCAAGGATATAAACAAGAGCAGCTGCAGGATTCTTGAAGTTGCTGAACTTGTTCCAATTGAACTGTCTGAGTGTGATTCCATAATTATCAAGTAAACCATTGATAAGCGGAATAATGTTAGCACCGGAGATAGTAACACCAGGTACTAAGTTGCTTGGGTTAGAGAACTTGAGCAGCATGTTTGCTACTGTGCCGAGTAAGCTCTTAAGTGTAGGTGATGCTGCACCGAGCTTATCACTCTTAAGTCCGAATATATTACCTAAACCGTTAACCTCATTAGCGAGCGGGGTAATTGCTCCCTTAAGGATAGATGCGATTGTTGCACCATTCTTGTCATCAAGAATACCTGCTAAGCCCTGAAGTGATCTGATTAAGGTTGTAGCCGGTTTTGCAAGGAAGCTGTTGAACCACTCAGATACAGGTCTGATGATACCGAGGAGAACCTCATCATGGTAGCCATTCTTAAGAGCTGCGAACTGAGCAGGTGTATCAATCTTAATGCCGTTCTTTGTGCAGAAAGCATCAAGCAGTGGAGAAACAACTGTCTCGTACCAGTTAGTGTTGATAAGAACAACACTGAGAATTGAAGTAATAAGTCTTAATGAAGCTGAGAGACCATCGTAGAAGGCATCCTTATCACCAGCCTTAATGCCCCAGTCAAGCTTAATCTTATAATCGCCTCTTGAGGTCTGAGCTGCTGCATTGTGCCAGCAATTGTAGTCTGCAAGTTTCTTCTGTACCTTGTCATAGCCGTCAAGTCTTACACCAATTGCATCAGGTGAGATAAGACCCTCGAGAGCCTCAACAAGGAGATTGTACTGAGCCTTATTGCCGTTATCTAATGTATAAACATCGCCATAATCAGCTAAAAGATTCTCTACAAGATTTTCGATTAACAGGAAGGTTTCAACAACAAGACCTGTTAATGTTTCGTTTGTGTAAACTTTCTTAACATCAACATTGCCATTGCCGTCAGGTGTATGTGTCTCTGAACCGGTAATGTAATATGTGTAAGAATTAAGGAGCTTACCGATATCTGTGAAGCAGTCGTTACCCATGTAGTTTGAGAAGAAAGTAACTACGCTTGCAAGGATATTATCGGTTTTGCTTAAATTGAATCCGTTAAGAGTGCTGTCAGCAAGGAGAGAAGAAATCATCTTATCGAAGTTATTGATAAGATCTGAAGCATTGCTTAATTCAGCATCTGAATAGTTATTATAGTCTGCGCTTGAAGGCTTAGCTGCCTTTGTAGCATATACCTTTGATTCGGTATTGCTGCTGTTATTGTTGTTGTTATTATTGTTGTCAGCATCATCATTGCTGCCGCCGAATTTGCCGATTAAGTTTTTAACAACATCAATAAGAGTTGTGATATTTGAAATTAAGAAATAAGCATTGTTCTTTGAAAGACCGGTTAAACCGTTTTCACGTTTTTCAAAGGTGAATGAATATTTGCTTGAACGGTCAATCTGGAATACACCGTTGAAGATATCGGTAAGGATACTCTCCTCACTGAAGCCGCCGAGTGCATCAAGAAGACCTGTAACGATTGGAATATTCTTTGTAATTTCGCTTTCAGTTGAAACTACATTGTTAAGAAGGGTGAAGATTGCATTGAGCCAATCGCCAACAAATAAATCTGCGAACCAGTCGAGAATATCAACTGCTCGGTCAGGATCGTTGCTGCCTGCGAAAGCTTTAATATCTTCAATTACCTTATTGCAGGTGCTGCCTGCATCGTTTGTATAAATCTTACCATTATAGCAGTATGTCCAAGCATCCTTTGCTACGCCATACTTATCAGCAGCAAGGTCTTCCATTATATCAAGGAGCTGTGGAAGAGCTACAAAGACGTTGTTAAGACCTGCAAAAACAGTTTCGCCATCACTAACGCGCTTTTGATTTACAAGGTCAGAATTAACGAACTCGTTAACAGATGCTCTGAATAAAACTGCAAGCTCGGTAACAACCTCACCAAGGATAGGACCTGCTGTGCTGCCTGCAACACCTGACATAAGAGAACCAAGGTCTGAAATCTTAGCACCCTTAAGTGCCTGGTCAGCAATATAAACACCTGTGAGGTAAGGAACATCACTGCTGTATGTGTAAGAGCATACAAACTCAGCGGTCTCATAATCAGCAAAAAGATCTGCTAAATCAGAGTATGAATTGTTTAAATATGAATAGGATGTACCGTTGTCATCAGTTACAGCTGAAAGAGTATTACCGCTTCTGTCAGCTACATTATAATGATTAAAATCTATAGAACCATAGTTTGCACTGTTAAAGACAGCAGGAACAAGATTGTTATCGTTGTCTCTTGTCATTAAAGTCTTAGTGCTGCCATCGTAGTAAGAAATGCCCTCTGCATTCTTACCATCGAACAGCCAATCCATAAGCTGAGGAAGAAGAGTATTCAAATCCCAACCAAGCTGGTCAATACCGATGTAAGAACCTTCTTTTACTGTAAGTGCAGGTAATGAAACATTCAGCGCACTGAGCAATCCCGGTAAAACATCGAGGAGCATTATAAGCTGACCGTTTTTCGCATCGCCTTCTGCATTAAACAGGAATGGAAGGATGAGCTGATCAATAAGTACTACGAGTACCGGAAGCAATTCGAATATTGCAGCTACAGGTGAGTCGTACAATCTTGACCAGATATCCTCAATAGCTACTACAAGGTCAACATCACCGAGTACACCGCTGAGAACATTCTGGAGAATCTCCATTTTAAGAATACTTACAACAGTATTATTTAAAATATAGTTAAGAAGTTCTGTACCCATCTCATTGTCGAGATCGTAATCAGCATAAAGGATATCAAGCTGATCATTGGCAAGAACTACCTTAACTCCTTCAGGAGCTATCTGAGAATCGAGGTATTCCTCGTAATCAAATACAGTTCCTGCAATACCTGTATCGCTGTTGAATTTTAATGTGTCAACACCAAGAAGGTCTGCAGCAGCTTTTGCATAAGCATAATCCACAGAACCAACAACAACCTCTTTGATTGAATCAAGATTATATGTTGCACCATCATCGTAGTTAAGAACTGCAAGATTTGATTCAGGATATCTCTGAAGCTGTGTAGCATTATTTCCGGTTGGAACAGGTGTTCCGTCAAGCAGGAAATAGGAATTATAGTTTGAACTATCCATTTCACTGAAGAATGCTTTATAAAAACTTTCTACATATGCGATTTTTTTATCATCGTTAGATCTGCACATCAATGATACAAATTCAGCGAAATAAGTGTTTGTGATATTTTCAGGAAGAACAGCATTTATGGCAAAGCCACCGACTACATCTACTCCTGAATAGCTGCCGTTCTTGAAAAGGCTGCCTACATAACCAAAATTAGATGCACCTACTGTTTTGATGAAAGAAGCAATTTCTTTTATCTCATCAACAGTAAGAACGTTTCCTTCGTCATCTGCACCAGGTAATTTTTGGTTAAGGATATCAATGAAATCATCAGCATTATTTACCTTGTCGCTGTATTTGATTACAAGACCTGTGATGATATCATTTTTGTAATCAGGAACTATATTTTTAAGAACTCTGTCTATAAATATTCCTCTAAGACCTGAGCTGAAATAATCAATAGTTTCCTGAGATATGTCCTCTTCATCTGCAACAATTGAACAGAAAATCTTTATAGCATCTTCTGTTGTAAGTGGCTTGTCATCAATCTCAGGATTATCAGGATCAAGCTCAAACAATGTCACTACTGTCTGGAAAACAACAGTCTCATATGCTGTTACCGGATCAGCATCCTCAATGTCATATGGAAGTAATTCACCGATATCAAAAAAATCGTAATCGCCGTTAATTGCAAAATTGCTGTCGGCTAAATTGATAAGGTTATAATATGCATGTAAGTATTTCTCTTTCTGACCTGCAGCAAAGCCATAGTAAACAAGTTTTGCAAAGCTGTCGATATTCGCATCGAAGTTATATGCTTTGAGATCGTTGTTATACTTTTCATAAGCAGATGGGAGCATTGATTTTTCTTCATCACTGAATTCTTTATCCATATAATCAGCATTGAAGAACTGTTCAAACTCATAAAGTGACGCTGATGTAAAAGCAGAATCAGGGTAAGCTGTTTCAAAAGGTGCCTTGTGCTTTGCTACAAGATCACTAAGTGAATCTGCTACTTTGATGTTAGCAATTTCATCTAATTTGTTGTACCAATCCTTAAGAGTGTCTCTGGTTTTCTTGCTGAGTTCTGTGTCATCCTTATAGTTTTTGCAAAGAGCATAAAGTGTAAAGAATGTCATTGAACTTTCGTCAAGAACCTTTTCACTGTTTTCAGGATTAGCAACATATTTTTCGATTTTGTTGCCGTTTTCATCAAGCTTGTAGTTTCCGTCTTCATCCTTTTCGTATGTAAGGTATTCAAGAACACGGTCACCATTTTCGTCAGTGGTGTGTCTTGTGATATACTTGAGAAGGTAATCATAGTATTCTGCACCACCATAAGCCAGGCCTTTAAGAACATCGTCAACATAAGCCTGCTGACTTGTTCCGCCGATAGCGTTAAGAAGAGTAGGCTGAAGTACTGCAAGAATATCCTGAAGTGTGACTTTTGCAGCAATATCATCCTTTTCTTCTTGGGTAAGATCGCTTGCGCTCTTACCAAGCTCTTTAGCATATTTCTCGTAAACACCGTTGGATACGAGCTCTATGCCCATGAGTGCGCCGGGCAAAAATTCATCTGCCAGGCCATTGAGTGTGTTGAAGGCATCTTCAGCTTCACTCGAGGCCGACCATATGCTGTTTTTGTTGTCTTGTGCAAAAGCAGTAAAGCCAACAGAGCATGTGGTTACGACCATTACTACCGCTAAGAAGAAGCTAAGTAGTTTTTTGCTCGTTTTCATATAAATCTCTCCTTTACCATATGATTTAACGAACTTGCCGTTTAAATTTACGTACAGGAATATGTGTTGCCAAAAATGAACAGTATTCACGAATTATTCACAATAATTCTGATTTTTGGGCGCACTATCCCACGCACGTACGAACAAATACAATTTATTTATATCAAATTATAGGAAATAAGTCAACACCTTTTTTAAAAGTTTGAATAAATTGTTAAATATTCCAATTTTATGCACAATTTTGTCACAATAATCTTTTCATGATTTATAGCATAATTTTCTCAAAAAAACATCCCTGAAAACAGAGAACATATGTGTGAAAAACTGCTGTTTTATGTAAAGCACTTTGCCATTACGATGCTTATTTCTGTGTAAAGTAAAAATGCTTTCCTTAAGTGAAATACCTAAGAAAATATTAACAAAATTAAAAATATTTGTAAATTTTATGTTAATTTTATGTGCGAACTGACTAAATTTCAAAAGTGTTTTTGGACATTTCGCCAAATTTGTTCTTTATCTTATAGTTGTGTTGACTTTTAAAAAAAAAAATGAGATAATCGAGATGTGTTTATAGGGCATTTTGCACCTTTTTGATAGTTTTAATGGTGTGCAGCTTAATTTGTATATTGTTAAAACCCATTCTAAATCAGCTCGTCTGATGGGTCAGAGAACGTGCGATATCATTAAAAGATGCAGAATGCAAACACTGAAATTTAAACATTTCATTTTAAAAATTTCGGAGAAAAATTCTCCACTAAACACAAAGGAGGTAAAAAGTTTCATATGGAAACTAAAGCTAAAAAGTTTTCCCATAAGCTGCTTGCTTTATTTATGGCAATCGTTATGGGATTGACATGCTTCTCAGGCGTTATCACAGCTTTAGGTGCTGATTCAACTCAGGCGAGATATGATGAGGCAATTGAGTATAACGATCTTGCTTGGAATATTCTTTCTGACGAGCAGGTTGCTACTGCACTTTTGGATCTGGCTGATGGTTATCTTCCTGCACTTAAAGAGCTTGAGCCATCTCTTGCTAAAATGGTTAATGAGAACAAAGATATAAGTGCTTTCATTAAGTGGGATATATCTAAGAGACAGATTACCATTGCAGGCTCAGTTAAAGTTGATGTTAAACTTGGCAGCATTGATGAGCTTATCCAAACACTTACCAGTGTTCAGGCTGCACTTGATGGCGGTCTTGTAGGATTCATCACCGGTATCGGTGTAAGCTTCGGTGTAATCACAGATCTTAACTTTAGATCTGTTAACGGTATGTCAAGAAGTAACACATCTTCATGTGATATCATCAGAGGCGTTCTCGGTATTCTTTATAATAATAATGATACAATCGTTGGTAATCTTCTTCGCGGTACATTTTCAACAGGTGTAATTCCTTTGAATATCTATAGTATGCTTGGCGGAATGCTTGGTGTTAGTGAGGCAGATGCAAAAGATGATTTCGCTTATAATTTAGTTAAATCATTATTATTCAACTACACAGAATGGTTTACAGATGAAGAAAAAGAGGCATACACTGCTAACCCATCATCATTTGTATATGACGATGTTCTTCTTGAGAAAATGACAGTTGAACTTCTTGATAAAATCAGTGTTTATGTTACATATGCTGATGGAACAAACTCTGGTACAAGAAGAGAAGCAATCGAGCAGAAGATGAAGGCTGCGAACATGGATTATGCAGCAGCAGCAGAATCTCTCGGTTACGATGGCGATCTTATCTATTCATCAGAAAAGGGTATGGAGAATAACATTCTTCTCTTTGCTTATGGCAATCCTGACAAGGATGGTCATGCTACAACTCTTACTGATATGATTAAGCTCACTAAGAGCGATAATATCGCTGATTTCGGCTATCAGGCACTTAAGATGGGTTGGAGCACAGTTCTTAAGGACACAGCTAAGCTTGTACACGTTAACTATGATGTTGATCGTGGTCACGGTTCAAACTTCGATAATGTTTACTTCTATTGGGCATCACAGAATATTGATGGCGGTTGGGATGTAAGCAATCCTGCAGCAATGTATTCTGCTGCTAATGTAGAAGCTTGGGCAGAAGCTGTTTATGAGAGCTATGACGCTACTTCAGCTGATGAGTTCCTTTCTTGGGTACAGCACAATTTGGATCATGAGCGTACAGCTTCCGAGGAGTCAACCGGCTCTTGGAAGGATATTGAGTCAAATAAGATTTTCAATAAGCTCAGATACAGCCCACTTGTTGATTACTACTTCGCTAATACAGAAGAATATGCCGGCATGAAGACAGGTCCTATCAACCTTTATCTTTCACAGCTCGGCACACCAAACTTGGACGAATTCTTTAAGAGCGAGTTTGCAAGCTACAATTCTTTAGTAGCAGGCTTTAATAACTGCCTTATTGCAATTGTTAAGGATCTTTTCCCTGACAGTGCAAATGTTGGCAATACAAGTCGTCCTGAAATGACTCCAACAGCTAATTTCACCACAATTGATGATACAGCTGTTAAGTCAATTGCAAGAACACTTGTAGGTAATGCACTTAACCTTGTTCAGTATGTTGCAGATGCAGCTGACGAGAACATTCTTAAGGCATTCTACATTAAGAACGGCACAGGCGCTGCACTTACAGAGGAAAATCTCGAAGCTGCTATTGTACCACTCTTCATTTCTTGCGTAGGTAATGTAAATCTCGGCAACAGACTTGACGAGATGATTCATCCAGAGGATTGGGATAGATGCACAGATCTTGAATCAATCGCATTTCTCTGCTTGAGAGAGTATCTCTCATATATCCTTCCTGATAAGGATTACAATGGTCTTGCAGAAATCAAGACAGATTCAAATGGTAATGAATACTTTGTGGCAACATTAGAAGGTACTCTTCTTCCTATGGCTCGTGACGCTGTTGTTTATGTAATGGACGGTTATGTTCCTGTTACAGATAAGAACGGCAATGAGTGGAGAGTTGAGGATAAGCCTGTAAGTGATTCTGCTACTCTTCTTGAGCTCCTTAACTCAGTAATCTGCTATTATGCAGATAACTATCAGTTCAAGGCTGCTGATAAAAAGGATGCCAATGCTTTAGGTATTGCATCACTTATGGCTGTTTGTGATACAGATGGTAATAGCCTTGTTAAGAATAGCAACACCATTTGGGAAAATATCGACTTTATTGCAAACAAGCTTCTCCCTGTTCTCGGAACATTCCAGGGTACAGGTAAGGGCAACTTTAATTCAGAAGAGCTTATCTGGAAAGATATCGTTCTTGGTATGCTTGACTTTGGTAATAAGTCACTTCATGCTTCAGGACTTAACGGTGGTTCAAACTTTATCTACAGACTTCTTAAGTTCATCACCGCTTCTCCTATCCAGACAGATCCTATCATTAATGTAGTATACGATTTCGTATATGATTTCCTTAATGCTTTGTTTGGTCCTCGTTACAGCGGTCAGGGCGAAGCTCCATTCCCGGCAAGAAAGTCAGATCATCCTTTCGACGATCTCTTACACAAGGAAACTCTTGCAGGTACTGGCAGTAATAATCAGGGTGCAGTTCAGAAGTGGCTCCAGAACTTTATCGAGTTCGCAGGCTATGCTTCTAAGACTGTAAATAAAAATTATGGTTTCTACGATGTAGGTAAGTATCCGGATACACTTCTTCCGGGCTTAATGTTTGCTGTTACAGCTGTAAACAGCTTCTTCCCGCTCGTTCCTTCAATTGCTGAAAGTACATTTAAGCTTTCATCAGTAACATTTAAGGACAATATCTTTACAGGTTGTTCTACCGGTACTGATAACCCTTCATCAGTAACTTTCACTAATGAATGTTATGGCTTGAACCTTGCTTATGTTGACGGTATGGAAAATACTGTTAAGCAGCTTCCTCGCTATTTTGTAAAGATTAAGGAAGCAAAGCTTACAGGTCCAAGTACAGCATTGACAATGGATAATCCGGATACAAATAAGTTTATTGCTCCGGGCGAATCTGTTACCTTGAATACACATTCATACTATGCTAAGTCAGGCGAATCAGATGGTTGTGTAAACACAGTTACAATTACTTACGATGTTTATTTATCAAATGATTCAAATGCTACACCACTCTATACAGACCTTACAGCACGTGACTATCAGTATATGTCAGTTGCAAGAGGCTGGTCAGATGTAATCTATCCTGCAAGCTTAGATTCAGAAAGTGACAGACAGGGTGATGGCATATTCTGGTTCCCGTCAAATGCTGAAAATTCAAGTGAGAATCAAAGAATAAATGTTTCTAATAGCGGACAGTATCTTAAGACATCTGCATATTTTGCACGTAACAATGGTTCTCTTAGTGCTAAGCTTGCATTTGTAGTTAACTATCCTGAGGCTGTAGTACTTGGTACTGACAATCTTTCAGCTGTTAACAACTATGGTGTTTTAGTACGAAATGTAAAATTAAGTGGTACTGGTAGTGGTGACCGTTCACTTGACGGTATTTACTACTATGATTCAGCAACTGTTTACGATGATAATACAAATGCAAACGTAACAGTTGGCTCAGATAATCCAATTCCTGTATTTGACAAGTCAACAGGTGACCTTCTCTTAATCGGTACTTATGACTACTCAACAGATGGTGGTAATAATTGGACTAACAATAAGAGTGAAGCTGAAGTTGACGCCGCAAGAGAAGCATTCTTAAAGGATGCTAATAACGAAGGCAAGTACGATGATTTCGTAACAAGAACACATATCGCTTATACTCTCAAGCAGGCTATTGATAATCAGATTATCGCAGCTTATCATCAGAATGAGAGAGGCGAGATTGAGTATATGTACTTAAAGCCAGGCAACAGCGGTTATACTTATGACACACTTCTCAGCACAATTTCAATGAGAGGTCCTGTTGATGGTTTCTATATCAATACTCAGAAGATTGAAAATATTAGTTCAGGCGGCGGTAAGTATGGTAGATTCCTTATGTACGATGGTACTACTGAGGTTCCTGCAACTGATACAACAGCTAACATTGCTTTCTACAGCAGCCGTGGATCAGGTACTGGTCAGTACAGATTTGTTGTTGCTGATACAAGTAGCACAGCTACAATCAATGAAAAGCTTAGCGAAATGAAAAATCTTCTTAACAACTACAGAGATGAAGACTTGATTGGTGACACATTTGAAAGAGCTATTACTGCTATTACAAATGCGTTCAGCGTTAATGCAACACCTCTTACTCCTGATTCTGCTGTAGAACTTTCTGACAAGACAACTCGTCAGTTTATCACAGAAACAGCAGCATCTGCAACAGGTGACAGAGCATATCAGCCAATTACTAATATAGCTCAGATTCCTGAATCAATGCGTGCTAATGTATTCTATAATGAGAGCAATGGCATTTATTATGCTGATAAAGAGTTTGTTGCTCCTCTCTATTCAAATGCACCTCTCACAAGTGCAAGAGGTGAAGATCCTGCAGGCTTGAAGGTAACAGCTGTTGACGGTGTCTTCAGACATGTTAACACTCCTGCTTACGAAAAGGATTGGAACTTAGGTTACTCAACACCATACTATGGTGACACAACCACACGCGCTACAAATGAGAATGGCGAGCTCCTTTACAACCAGATTCAGTTCAAGCATTACAATGCTAACGGTAAGGAAGTTCGTGATGCTGATAATTGGACTGTTGCAATTCCTCAGACATCATATCAGCTTATTGCTAATACTGACCTTAGCACAGATAACCGTGGTCTCTATTCACAGGCTAACGATTCTCTTGATTATACAATCCAGTATGTTAAGGAACACGTAAAGGCAGATATCGCTCAGCCGCTTCTTGAAGATATTTCTGTTGTTAGAAATAACATGAATTCAGTTAACTTCGATGTTGTTACATACAACAAGATGGTTGACCTCGCTAAGAAGGTAGAGGCTGAATATTCAATCGAAATCACATATGATTACGATGAGCCTGTTAAGGATGAAGATGACAAGTACATCTATGACGATAAGGGCAATATTGTAACTGAGATACAGTCAAAGACTGAGACAATTCCATTCAGCAGATATAACAGCTATGTAAACAATAGCAATATCAGAATTCAGAGTGCAACAGCTGTTTCTTCACTTTCATCAGTTCAGGTTGATGAATACCTTCGTCTCTTCAATCTCTATATGTCAAATGTTGTTGAGCGTGGTTATCTTGGTAATCAGCTTGAAGCAGAAATCGTTTGTGCATCAGGCAATGATTACAAGTTAATGACTGTTGAAAAAACAGCAGACGGCGTAGCTGTTAAGAAGGCTGCCGGTGCTGCAGATCCTGCACATGGTGCTTGGGCTGCTGACGGTACACTTGTTAACGAGGGCGCAACTGTTTACTCAGACGAGACATGGAATGCTTATGTAGCAGCTCTTGCTGATGCAATTGAGCTTGCATATCATGGTCATAGTGCAGAGTACAAGGCTTATGCAACTAAGAACTACTATCAGGCTGCTCAGAAGGATAACTATACAGCTCAGGTATCTGATTGCTACACAGCTGATACAAACCTTCAGAAGGCAGAGATTGCACTTGATGTTCCTGCAGCTGCAGAGGATGGCTACAATGTAAGTGCATCACTCGTTATTGCAACTGATTCTACAGGTGCAACAAGAAATAACCCAGTTTACGGTGATTACACTGTAACAGTTTATGGTGCAGATGGTAATGTTGTTGCTGCTGAGACATTCGCAATGTCAAAGGCTGATAACACCTTCAGCTTCAATCTTCCTACAGGTACTTATACTGCTAAGATTGAATCAGCTTATGCTATTTCACGTGAGGATATCACAATCAATGTAGGTACAAGCGACATCGAAGGTCCTGCAATTCCGATTATTGCATGTAACTTCAATGGTGATAGCGGTATAGCTCCTAATGATGCAGTTTATGTATATTCTAATATTTCAAGTGCAGATAATGAGGCATTCAACCTTAACGGTGACTCAGGTGTAGCACCTAATGATGCTGTTATCGTATACGCTTGTATTGGTGAGCCAACCATGCAGGCAGTTACTATTGAATAAGGAAAGGTTATACATTAACTTAATCTGAATTTATAACCAAGGTGTCGGGCCTTAATCGGTCCGGCACTGAGGTGCATTAAATTACAAAATAAATGGTTGATGTGTAGCGTTGCCCTTTTATTAAAGAAGGATATATGAGTGCATAATTTTTAGTTATGCAGATATCATTTAGTATAAACGTTCACGATTATCCTGTTGTTACAGGTTAAAGTGAAATTGATCAATTTCATTTGGCAGCGTAAGCTGTAAAATTAAAACAAAAAACAAGATTATTAAAAACAGAGAAGCCAAAATTTTAATTTTGAGTGACCTGTCTAAATTAAGGAGGTTAACTGATGAAAGCTAAAGCTAAAATGAATAGCTCAGCCTTAATGGGCATCTTAGTTTTCATAGCTGTAATGCTGATTTTTATCAGTATTCCCTTTGTTTCCTATGCACAAACGGGTACTCTTGGTACAGCTTCTCCCGAGGTTTACTGCACATATGAAAAAGACGGCGTTCAATTCGACGGCGATAATTTACCTGCAGGTACATATGACGTAAGCTTCATTCTGTCAGGAATGACAGAGGTATCGGTTCTTCAGGTTACAGCGGCGTATGATACCGAACAGGTAACAGTCGCTGATGCACCGTCTGCTCTTCTTTCAGATGGTGAAAATTCACAGTTTGACAGTATTGGTTATAAGCTGTCAGATGGTAATATCGTATTCGGATTTATTTCGACCAATGAGGATTCCTCAGCTGTTAATCAGGATGATAATATAATTGCAACGGTTTCTATGACCTTTGCTTCAGATTGCGATCCGGATGCTGATAATTTAATCATAGTTTCAGAGAATCCAAATCACACCTTTGTACAGGCAGACTATGGCGACGGCTATAAGGATGAATATGCAATTGTTGATTCAGGTGTAAGCTCTGTAGAAGGCTACGATGGTAGACTTTATTCTATGAAATGTGATGTAACACCCGGTCTCGGCCATAGTGTTACTGCTGATTTAGTCATTATGACAGATTCTACTGGTTCAACCAAGGGTAATCCTGTCTATGGCGAATATAAGGTTGATGTTTATGATGCAGCCGGCAATGTGCTGACTGATAAATGCACAACATCATCCTTAACTGTTAATGAAAATAACGAAACGGTTAACCGTTTCACGTTAGACAATCTCACTGATGGTGTTTATCACCTCACAATATCATCTCAGTATGCGATTACCAGAGACGATATTACAGTTAAGGTTAGCGGCTCGGATATAACCTATGGTCAAATTCCGATTATTGCCTGCAACTTTAATGGTGATAGCGGTATTGCACCAAATGATGCTGTATATGTTTATTCGAATATTTCAAGTTCGGATAACGGGGCATTTAACCTTAATGGTGACTCAGGTGTAGCACCTAACGATGCTGTTATTGTATATGCTTGTATTGGTGAACCAACATACGGTGAAATTGTTATTGAGTAAATTTTAAATTTTATAAGGAGGAAATTCTAAGTGAAAAAAACATTTAGAAAAGCGCTGGCATGTCTCCTCGCTGTTCTTATGGTTGCATTTTCTTTACCTTTCACTGCTCTTGCAAGAGACGCTAAAGAGTGGTGGGTAGAAGATGGCATTGAGCTTTCTGACATCACATCTGAGCCGGATTATATTGGCTTTGCAGATGATGAAGAGGGTGCTATGTATCTCGAAGATTATGAAATAACCCAGAATGAAGGATACGTTGCACTTTCTGAAGACGCTCCTGACCTTCGTGAATACCAAAAGCCAGTTTTGGCAGCTACCGTAACCAGCCTTGGTGAAGATGGTATTGCCGGTGGTACAAACGGTGGCGCACAGGATTATTACAATAAGTATTATGGATATAGTAAAGCATATACTTTTGATGCTGTTAATGCAACAGGACATATTTTGAATCCTGGTCAGCTTAAGGCTGGTCAGCGTATCGCTGTAACATATGAGATGGGCGGATTTGATATTCTTGCATCTTGTATGGTTAAGGCTTACTGGAATCCTGAATTCCTTGAGATGGGTTACTATTCTAAAAATCCAACAGCGAACAATGGTGATACATGGGCAGCAAGCGAAAAAATCCAGAGAACCGGTGGTAACCTTTATCCTACAATGGTTACCGGTAGTTCAGGTGTAAGTTCTGCTGTTCATCAGTTTAATATAGCACTTGCTACTTCAAGACTTGGTGATATGCCTACTGCTTCTACTTATATTGGTAAGGCAGCAGATATTGGCACAGGTAAATACGGTATCGTTGTTGGTACCGTTACATTCAGAGTTCTTCAGGACTGTGACCTTAAAGATGTTCTTACTTATGACAGAACTCCTGACGTTGGTACAATCGCTATTCCATATGAGACTATGGAAACATCAGAACTCGAAGGCTCATTTACTAACGTTCTTATCAATGCTGCTCCTGGTTCAGCAGAAGCTTATGCTGTATTTGCTGAGGTTTGGGAGAACTACAGCAAGGGCGATGAGCCAGCTCCTGAGCATGTTCATGATTACACAGAGACAACAATGCCTGCAACATGTACAGAGGATGCTAAGATTGTTAAGACTTGCTCAAATGCAGATGGCCAGTGTGATGCTGTAACAGTTGAGGAAATTCAGGAAGGTACAGCTCTTGGTCACGATTTTGCCGGTGCATTAACATCACTTGGCAATGGTAAGCATACTGTTCAGTGTACAAGATGTGATGCTACTGAGACAAAAGATTGTACATTCACAGCAACACCTTCAGGTGCTACATGTACAGAGGGTGGTTCAATCGTTTATACTTGTGATTGCGGTTACAGCTACACAGAGTCAAACGGTGCTGCACTCGGTCACGATATGCAGGTAGTTAAGGAAGAAATTACAACTCCTGCAACATGTGAGGCAGATGGCGTTAAGACTATCACTTACAAGTGCTCAAGATGTGACGAGACAGAAACAAAGACTGAGACAATTGCTAAGCTCGGTCATGACCTCACTTCAAATACTGTAACAACTCCTGCTACATGTGAAGCTGATGGTTCAGAAGTAACAACAACAACATGTTCACGTTGTGACTACAACGATGTTCAGACTAAGGTTCTTGAGAAGCTTGGTCA
>CAMWPJ010000031.1 GCA_947176035.1 uncultured Clostridia bacterium
ATATAAAATAATTAATTTAAAATCAAGTATTATACTGATAAAGTAGCCTTTGAGGGTAAAAAATGGGACTTTTTGAAAAAAAGAATAAAAAATGCTTGCAATTTTAATTAAGTTGTGATATTATACCAACGTTCTAAATATTTAAGGAGGTGTTCGCAAATGGCAAAATGTGAATACTGCGGAAAAGACGTATCTTTCGGCATCAAGGTTTCTCACTCACACAGAAGATCAAACAGAACCTGGAAACCAAACATTAAAAAAGTAAAGGCTATTGTAAACGGCTCTCCTAAAAGAGTTAACGTATGCACAAGATGTCTTCGCTCAGGTAAGGTTGAAAGAGCTTAATTATTTCGCATAAAAACAGCACCGAGTTACTCGGTGCTTATTTTATTTATATCACAAAAATTCCAGGGCAGTGTCTACACACTGCCCTTCTTCTTTGATTTAAAAGATATTTTGCTTTCTGTATGATTAAAAAGCTTTTTAATGTTTTCTCTGTGTGCAACAACTACAATTACAGTAAACACAGCGGCAATTAATGTCAGCACAAGATTTTTATGGAATATGTAAATAAACAACGGATAAAGAAGTGCCATTACAATACTGCCGAGTGATACGTATTTGGAAAGCATAACAATTATTATAAATACTGCAAGAAGAATTAAAGCAATCCTCCAGTCAATTGCAAATACCATTCCGCCTGAGGTCGCTACGCCTTTACCGCCCTTGAATCTAAAATAGCAGGGAAAAATATGACCAAGCACACAAAAAAATCCTGCAAATGACTTTAAAAACATATTAATATCGATTGATGAAAATATATTATCGCCAAGCTCATTCAACGTAATTGGCACATAGCCAAAAATCAAGATCGAAATATAAATTGCAGCAAACACCTTGAGCATATCTCCAATAATCGTAAGAAATGCAACACCCTTACCATAGCTGCGAAGCATATTCGTTGTGCCGGCATTTCCGCTGCCATGATTTCTGATATCATCTTTTTTTATTTTATTTGACAAAATAACGCCAAAGTTTAAGCTGCCCAACAAATAAGACAACACAGCTATAAAAGCAAATGCTATAACCAACATTATTTTTTGCCGTCTCCCCTTTCACGTATGATAAAACGTACAGGAGTACCATCAAGTCCAAAAACGTCTCTTATTTGATTTTCCAGATATCTCTGATAAGAAAAGTGGAACAGTTCTGCATTGTTAACAAAAAACACAAATGCAGGCGGACGGGTTGATGCCTGAGTCATATAATAGATTTTCAATCTTTTACCTTTATCTGTTGGTGGCTGAACACGTGCAGTTGCACCTGCAAGTACTTCATTAAGCTTACCCGTTGAAATTCGCATTGAATTCTGCGAGTGCACAAATGCAACCATTTCATACAAGCGTTCGAGCCTTTGTCCGGTTTTTGCAGAGATGAACATGATAGGCGCATAGCTCATAAATGAGAAATCATTTTCAAGCTTTTTTCTATACTCATTCATTGTATTACCGTCTTTTTCAACAGCATCCCACTTATTAACAGCAATAATACAAGCTTTACCTTGTTCAAGAGCTATTCCTGCTACCTTTGAATCCTGCTCAGTAAAACCTTCAACCGCGTCAATCATTATAACACACACATTAGCACGTTCAACTGCCATTCTTGCACGAATGATGCTGAATTTTTCAATAGCGTCATTAACCTTGCTCTTGCGTCTGAGACCTGCAGTGTCAATAAAATTGAACTTGCCGTACTTATTTTCAATAAAAGTATCTGTGGTATCACGCGTTGTACCTGCAATATCAGATACGATTGCCCTGTTTACACCGCTGATTTTATTTACAAGAGATGACTTGCCAACATTAGGCTTGCCGATTATAGCAACATTGATAATCTCGTCATCGTCCTCTTCCTCAATCTGCTCAGGCAAAAATTTTATTACCTCATCAAGCAAATCACCTGTACCATGACCATGAGTAGCTGATACAGCAATAGGATCACCCAAACCAAGATTATAAAATTCATAAAACTCCGGATCAGGCGCACCAATAGTATCACACTTATTCACACAAAGCACAATTGGTTTACCGCTTTTCATAAGCATTGCAGCAACCTCATGGTCACTTGCAACTACACCATCACGAAGATTTGTAACAAGAATAATTACGTCAGCTGTCTCAATTGCAATTTCTGCCTGTGTGCGCATCTGACTCAATATAATATCGTTAGTATCAGGTTCAATACCACCTGTATCAACAAGCAGAAATTTATTGTTAAGCCATTCGCAGTCACCATAAATTCTGTCACGTGTTACACCCGGTGTATCGTCAACGATTGATAGTCTGCTACCTATTAACTTGTTAAATAAAGTAGATTTGCCGACATTTGGTCTGCCGACTACTGCAACAACAGGCTTTGCCATAAAATCCGCCTCCGAATAATAATACTATAACACAACAATATTAATACACTGTAAGCACAATAAATCAGATATGTTAATTTTGTTGTAATAAGAAGAAAGACGGACAAATTTTGTCCGTCCACAAATTGTAATAAATTATGCTTCTTCCTTGCTGATAACTTCTTTGCCATCATAGTAGCCGCAGTTCTTACAAACCTTGTGAGAAACTGTATAGCCACCGCAGTTTGAGCATTTTACGAGTGTTGGAGCATCCATCTTCCAAACACTTGAACGTCTCTTATTCTTTCTTGCCTTTGATGTTTTTCTTGCTGGTACTGCCATTTTAAGTGCCTCCTTTTATATTAAAAGCGTTTTATATTATTCTTCATCAAGCAACTGCAAAAGAGCGGAAAGTCTCGGATCTATATCCTTTTTGCAGTCACATTTACTGACATTTAGATTGGCTCCGCACTGAGCACAAAGACCTTTACAATCATCCTTGCACAGCAGCTTAGTTGGAAAACTAAGCGAAACCTCTTCATAAACAAGCTCTTTTAAATCAAGAGTTCTGTTTTTAACAACGATATAATCGTCATCATCATTTTCGTTTTGAAGCTCTTCAACAACGATTTTCTTAACATTGAAAGAAAAATCTTTTTTCAGCTCATCAGCACATCTGTCGCATAAGCCGTAAAAAGCAAAGCTGACATTAATATCAAGATAAACAACATCTGCTTTTGAAAACAATCTGCCTTTAACAGCGACAACATCTCTAAGAGGATTATATACGCTGTAAACCAAATCGCTCATATCAAAAGAAGTGTCAATATCAATCTCACCTTTACTGCCATTGAATAATTCAGCAAGGTCAATTTTCATAAAATCACCTCAATAGTGCTTCTCGCACTTGCACCTTAGTATTATATATATAAGGTCGCTCTTTGTCAATAGAAATTTTCAAAAAATAAATACTGTAAAAAGATAAATTACTATGTAAAAATATGTAGAATAGCAATTAATGTATTGTTATCTTTGATAAAAAAACCGTTGGCAATTACCAACGGTTTGATTTGTTTAATTACATTTCTTCACAGTAATCAAAGATTTCAACAGGTAAATCTTCCTTATCACAGCTGATTGTGAAATAGAAATTAACATCTGTTGCCTCTGAAAGCTGTGAAAGCATCTCAAAAAACTGAGGAAGCTTCTCATACTCTCTGCCTACAATCTTGAATGTAGCATCAACAAGAATATCAGTTACATCATAGTTACCTGCACAAATACCTGCAAGGAAGCCGTAAAAAGCCTTATGACCATTAATAAGATATGTTTCTGTTTCAAGCAAACGTGCTTTTGAAGATACATCATATGTAAGTTTAGGCTCTTTTTCAATGCAGACAACATTACCGTCTGAGCTTTCTACACAAACGTTAACCTGATCAATTAATCTTTTGGTTTTTCCTGCACCCTTATTGCCTATGATAAGTTTAATCATTATAATTCCTCCAAAGGTGATTTATTTTACAATTACATCTTAACATATGCCAAGACGTTTTTCAAGACTTTCTTTTTCCTTTTCATAACCGGGCTTTCCAAGAAGTGCAAACATATTCTTCTTATAGCTCTCTACACCCGGCTGATCAAAAGGATTAACGCCCAGAATGTAACCTGAGACAGCACATGTTTTCTCAAAGAAATAAATAAGATAACCCATTGTTTTTGCACAAATAGTATCACATTCAATAACAAGATTTCCTACACCGCCATCGGTATGAGCAAGAAGTGTGCCCTCACGAGCCTTCTCATTAACAAAGCTCATTGACTTGCCTGCAAGGAAATTAAGGCCATCAATATTGCCATCCTGCTCTGTGATAAGGAAATCATCCTTAGGACGATTGAACTTAATAACGGTTTCAAACATAAGCGGTGCACCGCTCTCTTGAATATACTGACCTACTGAATGCAAATCTGTTGAGAAAATGCAAGACACAGGATACAAACCCTTGCCGCCCTTGCCTTCACTCTCAGCAAAAAGCTGCTTTAACCATTCATTGAACATTGCCATACAAGGCTCGTATGATACAAAGCATTCAAGCTTTTGACCATTATTATAAAAAGCATTTCTTACAGCAGCATACTTGAGAACATCATTCTCTTCGATGCTTTTGCCGCAAAGTGAATCCTGAGCCTCTTTAGCACCTGCCATAAGCTCATCAATATCAACTCCTGCTACAGCAATCGGCAAAAGACCTACTGCTGTGAGAACAGAAAATCTGCCGCCTACATCATCAGGTACAACAAAGGTTTCATAGCCATTAGTATCAGAAAGCTCCTTAAGTGTTCCCTTAGCCTTATCTGTTGTTGCAAAAATTCTTTTTGCAGCCTCTTCCTCTGAATATTTATTGTATACCAAATCACGGAATACTCTAAAAGCAATTGCCGGCTCAGTTGTTGTACCGCTCTTACTAATTACGTTAACACAAATGTCCTTACCCTCACAGATTGCAACAAGCTCTGTAAGCATGGAAGGGCTAATTGAATTACCAATAAAATAAATATCAGGTGTATCCTTTTTGACAGAATTATAGTTAGGAGATGTTAAAGCCTCAATAACAGCTCTTGCGCCAAGATATGAACCGCCAATACCGATAACAATAAGAATATCTGCATTCTCCTTAATATATTCGCTCGCTTTTTTTATACGTGCAAATTCCTCTTTATCGTAATCGGTTGGAAGTGTAAGCCAGCCTAAGAAATCATTGCCGGCGCCTGTTTTATTATGAAGAGTCTCCATTGCAGCAAGTGCATTAGGCTCAAGTTTCTGAATAGCCTGTGAAGACACAATTTCCTCAGCGTGTTTTGAAATAAATTTAATTGACATACTATCGCTCCTATCTAAAAAACAGTAATATATAAATTGTAATTATCGACATATGTATAATTATTCTTTTTGCAATATATTACACCATTTCTTTAAAAGTTGCAATATCTTTTTCTATTATTTGCTAAATGTTTTTAAGCAGTTCATTAAATATATAAGAAAACGTAACAGTTTTAATATTGCACTCTGCAACAAGTGCAATAGAGGCTACCTGCTCATTGCCATTCATAACAAGTACCTCTCCTAATGTATCTCCTTTTCTGACAGGCGCTTCAACACTTTCCTTAAGCTTATATTCGTATTCGAACTCACCGGAGCTTTTGTTTACAAGAATACTGTCAGAATTATTAGCTACCGGTACGATACTTTTTACCGTTCCGTTCTTAATTTTAACGGAAGTTATTTGATCAGCATCAAGATTAATTTTGCTGAGCTTATAATTTGCAAATCCAAAATCAAGCAGCTGAGTTGACATATCGAATCTGTCATCGCTTGTATCAGCACCCAAAACAACTGAAACAAGACTCATGCCATCCCTCTCAGCAGTGGCACAAAGGCAAAAGCCTGCATTAGATGTTGTGCCCGTTTTCAGTCCGGTTATACCATTATATTTGTTAACCAGCTTATTTGTATTGTTAAGCTCTGTTTCACCACCACGCAGTGAATCAAGCCATACAGTTGAGTAATTTTTTACAATATCATATTTCATAACCTCTCTGGCAATTACTGCAAGGTCATAAGCACAGGAATAATGATTTGTCACATTGTCATCAAGTCCCGTACAGTTTTCAAAATTACTGTCTTTTAAGCCTAATTCCTTTACTTTATCATTCATCATACTTACAAATGCAGTATCGCTGCCGGCAACATATTCGCTTAAAAGCGTGCAGGCATCATTAGCTGATGAAATAACAACAGCTTTCAACAAATCATTAACACTCATCATTTCTCCAACCTCGAGCCAGATCTGAGATCCGCCCTTAGAGACAGCGTTTTCACTTGCCGCTACCATATCATCAAGACCGATTTTCCCACTGTCAATAGCTTCCATTATGAGCAAAATACTCATAATCTTTGTTACAGACGCAGGTGAAAGGTGCTCATAGGCATTTTCCTCTTTAATAATATCGCCCGTGTCCATACACATAAGAATACTTGATTTAACCTTAATTTCTTCTTTTTTGTTTTCCTCTTGGGCAAAAATAGTTGAAGGAACGCTGATAAACATACAAAACGACAAAATAAATATAATTAATTTTTTCATAATATCACCACTAAATAGTATTATCAAAATATTGTATTAATGATAAAAATTTGGTATAATCACCAAAAAGATGCTTGGAGGATGATTATGAAGGCTGCATTTTACACACTTGGCTGCAAGGTTAATCAATACGAAACTGAATATATGAGTGAGCTTATGAAAAACGCAGGCTTTGAAATCGTATCACCCAATGAAGATGCAGATTATTACATAGTTAACTCCTGCACGGTAACAGCAACTGCTGATCAGAAAACAAGACAGAATATCAGAAAATTCAAAAGAAAGCATCCCGATTCAGTTGTTATATTAACAGGCTGTATGCCTCAGGCATTTCCAGCAGAGGCAAGTGCACTCACTGAGGCAGACATAATATTATCAAATAAAAATGATAACGACATTCTGAAGCTTATTAACGAATATAATCAAAGCAAGTCAAGAGTAATTAATATTGATGAGCACAAAACAGGCGATGAATTCAAAAAATGCTCAATCTCAGATTTTAATGACAGAATAAGAGCATTTGTAAAAATTGAAGATGGCTGTGACAGATTCTGCTCTTACTGTATAATTCCTAAATCACGCGGCAGAGTCCGTTCAAAACATCCAAATGATTTAAAGACCGAAATTGAAGCACTTGCTGCTCACGGCATTAAGGAAGTTGTTTTAGTCGGAATTAATCTTTCAGCCTATGGAAAGGGAGAAAGTTTTAATATAATTGATGCAGTAAAAATCTGCAATGATACTGAGGGCATTGAACGCATAAGGCTTGGTTCTCTTGAGCCTGACCACATAACGGATGAAATCATCGAGAAGCTTGCTGAATTTGAAAAATTCTGCCCTCAATTTCATCTTTCACTTCAAAGCGGCTGTGATAAGACGCTGAAAAATATGAACAGACATTACACAGCGAGTGAATATAAACAGCTTTGCGATAAACTCAGATCAACATTTGAAGATACAAGCATAACAACAGATGTTATGGTAGGCTTTCATGAAGAGAACGAAGAAGATTTTTATAGCAGTCTTGAATTTGTAAAAAGTATTAAATTTGAAAAAGTGCACGTCTTCCCTTACAGTGAGCGTGAAGGCACTGCTGCTTCAAAGCGTGGTGACAGCGTGCCTAAACAGGAAAAAGAAAAACGTGCAGCAATTATGATTGATGAAACTGAAAAAATAAGAAAAAAATACTTAAAAGACCTTATTGGAAAAGATGTTGAGGTTCTTTTTGAAAATGAAATTGAAAGTGATACATATCAGGGATATACCAAATCATATCTTCCTGTAAGAATCAAGAGTGATAATAATCTTATAGGTAAAATATTAACTGTAAAAATAAAATCCTACTGTGATGAATTCTGCATTGCAGAGTAAAGATTGGCAGTCTCATCATTCTCCTTCAGAAAGCTATACGAAAATATGTAGTAGCCATTGACTTCACTGAGCTTTGATAGATATGTTACCTGACGTGCAATAATATTATTATTATCTAAAAACTCATTCATTCCGCTGTCACCTGCAAACTCATCGGTTTTCTCTGCCTTATATAAAGGCAATGCAACATAGAGCGTACAATCAGCCATTTGAATCCAGCTTTTAGTGGTTTTCATAAATGGCTGATTTTCATTTTGAAAACCAAAATAGATTTGGGGGCAGATATAGTCAACATAACCATCCTCTGTACACCATTTATTAACATCAGCATAAAGATTATTGTAGTTGCTGCTTACATTTGAAGCAGGACTTACACCAAAAGTAATATTTTCATTTACTGATTTAATTGTGCTGTAAACCGATTTGAGCATTCTATCTACATTATCTCTGCGCCAATCAGCAAGCTCAAGCTTACCTCCGTTAGCTTTGTATGCATCAAACGATTTTTTATCAATTTCTTCTGAAGTGCTCGGGTAAAAATAATCATCAAAACAGATTGAATCCACCTGATAATTTTCTGCAATTTCTTTTGCACCATTTGATATAAGCTCGGTTACCTTTTCACTTGCAGGGTTAAAGTATATTCCACTGTCACAGACAATAAGATTATCCGTATTCTGCCATGCAAGTGCTATGTTTTTATCGGAAAGCAGTGAAAAATCTGTTGATGTACTTATCCTGTAAGGATTAATCCAAGCCTCAATAGATAATTTGTACTTATGAGCAAGCTCAACCATAATAGCGAGCGGATCATATTCAAGTTCACTTCCCTGCACCTTAAAACAATATGCACTTGTGGGAAAATAGGATGAATTATAAAAAGCATCCGCATAAGGTCTAACCTGAACAGTAACACGATTGAAACCCTTTGATGAAAGCTCTTTAAATGCCTTTGCAATTTCCTTTTTGAATTCCTGTTCTGTATGGTCCTGAGTAAATCCTGAAAGCTCATAATACGTCATCCAGACAGCCTTGATATATTGCTCCTCCTTCTGCACAGGATTAACACCTGTTTTTTCCTGCGATAATGACAACGAACAGCCTACCAGGCTAAGCATTAACAAAACAGATAAAATTATTTTTTTATACACTTGAACACTTCCTTAATTTATAGTAAAATATATTTAAGATTTCAGACTGAAAGGCTGTGAATTTGATATGGAATACAGACTCGGCAATTCAACAAGAATTAAAGCAAGCGGTGATACCTTAGAGCTAACCTGCCCAAATTGCGGTAAAAAGGTACAATTCGGTGTATTTTCTAATTTTGAAAGAAGGCTTGCACCTAAAATCACATTACTCGACTGCAATAATGTTTATTTTCTAGTTTGTCCGAGCTGTGCAGCTGTTTACACAGTTGACGAGGCAAGAGGCAACAGCTTTAAAAAGGGAGAAAAACTCTCTATAGGTAATTTCGATTTAAAAACACTTAAGGAATTCAAAACAAAGCTATAACAATGAAAACAATAATCGCAGTCACAGCTATATATTATGTTTTTGTTAATCTACTGTCAGCACTACTTGCTTATTCCGACAAAAGAAAAGCGGTGAAAGGAAAATGGCGAATACCTGAAAACACTTTGCTGCTGATAGGTCTTATAGGCGGAGCAGCGGGTGAATATGTGATGATGAAAAAAATTCATCACAAAACACAGCATGCCAAGTTTATGATCGGACTTCCGCTTGAATTCACACTGCACATTATAATAATTGCGTTGATAATTGCAAAGGTCGCAAATTGATGCGACCTTTTTTATTTTATAATTTATGTTTACTATTTACAGAATTATGCATATCAAACCATTGCAGCCTTCATTAATTACACGTTCAATAGTCTCTCTAAACTTATTTCTTGCATCAACAGGCATACGGTACAGCTTATTATTAAGTCCTTCACTTACAAGCTCATGCAGCGATTTGCCGAAAAGATTTGTATTCCAGATATCTGACGGATTTTCCTCAAACTCCTTAAGCAGATACATAACAAGCTCCTGACTCTGGCTTTCACTGCCAACAATCGGGGCAACCTCTGTAAAAGTATTACATCTAATCATATGAATTGATGGTGCCTCGGCCTTAAGTCTTACACCATAACGCCCACCTTGCTTCATAATTTCCGGTTCACTTAAAGACAGCTGATTCATTTCAGGCATAACAATTCCATAGCCTGTTTCCTCAACGTCAGCAAGTGCTTTTGAAAAGCGTTCATACTCATTTTTCATTGCAACAAGAGATACAAAATTGCTCATTAAGTCCTTTTCGTCCTTAATTTCTATATGACAGCTTTCTGACAAAATCTGATAGAAATAAGTGTTATCAATATAAAGCTTAATATCAACACAACCGTTTGACAAATCAAGAGATGAGACAGAGACTGATTCAACATATTCATTCTGACCTATTGTTCCTGCAAAGCCCTTAATACTCCTGATGCTTGACAGCTGTGATACATTGCTCTTTATCGTTTCAAAAAGTGATGAACGCAAATAATTATCTTTTTCAAGATTATTAATCCATGACGGAAAATGAATACCTACCTGTGATACAGGGAACTGATATAAAATATCAGAGAGAATATCATTAACCTCCTGCTCTGTCAGTTCAAGGCAATTCACTGGTATTACAGGCACACCATATTCTTCAGTTAGCTCCTTGCAAAGAGCTATTGTTGAAGGCATCTGCGGCTGAGCGCTGTTCATCAATACAACAAACGGCTTATCAAGAGCCCTCAATTCATCAATAACCCTTTGCTCCGCCTCCTGATATTCATCACGTGGAATTGAGCTTATTGAACCATCAGTAGTAATTACAAGACCTATCGTTGAATGCTCGGTAATAACCTTTTTTGTGCCTATTTCTGCAGCCATATTGAATGGTATTTCCTCATCGTACCATGGGGTCATGACCATTCTTGGCTGATCCTCTTCGATATAGCCGACTGAACTTGGCACAATATATCCTACGCAGTCAATTAGACGAACTCGCATTTTTAAATTTTCATTCATATGCAGCTCTACCGCATCCTCCGGTATAAACTTAGGCTCAGTAGTCATTATCGTTCTTCCTGCTGATGACTGCGGAAGCTCATCCTGTGCACGCTCTTTTACATAAGTATCATCAATATTAGGGATAACCAGCGTATCCATAAATCTTTTAATAAAGGTGGATTTTCCTGTTCTTACAGGACCTACAACACCAATATAAATGTCGCCGCCTGTTCGCTTAGAAATATCATTATAAATATTATTGTTCATAATCTACCTCACATTCCCGGAACAAGTACAACCATTTTATTTTCAATAATCTGTGAAGACAAATTATTTTCCTGCATAATCAGCGACATATCCGTAGAAAAATTTTTTGCAATATCCCAAACATCTTCACTTTCATTTGCAAAATACAGTGTAAGCTCAGGAATATTGAGACTGCTTTTTTCACCGCTTACCTCAATATCAGTCAGGTAATCAATACTCTGCTTAGTATAAAGAAAAGCATTATAAGTATAATTTAATCTCAGTGATATTTTATCGGCGCTTTTTATTACAAAATCAAAAGAAATAATGCTTGCACTTCCCTCGCCTTCGCATTCTGTGTCACTCAGCTTAAAGCTGATTTCAGCTGTTTTTTCATAGCTGCAAAGTTGTGAACTGTCATCATAGTATAGAAGTGACAGATTCACTGTAAGGTGCATAACTGACTGCTTAATAACACAGGCTTCAATGCTTGGCTTGAGGTCTATAACCTCAATAATATTTCTTTCGCTTTCAAATATCAGCTCATCCGACCTGTCATCGTTATAATAAACAGGTGATTTTTTTAAAGATAATTTCTCTTTTATTATATTTGTATTAAAATGTGGCATATATGAATCTGTGATAAATTCATGACTGCACACACTGCATATCTGATAGCTTATTGCAACTGTTCCCACAAGCTCAAGCTCGTTAAGTACATCATTAGAGCCTGATTTTGATTTAATATAGATACTTGAAATCTGAGCATTTATAATCGCTTTATCATTTTCCTGAGAATCACTGACATCAATAATCTTGCTTATTGAAAAGGAATGTGTACATTTCTCAAGACTGTTATCATCATTGACATAAAGTACAGAGGCTTCTACCTTCAATTTGACCAGCATTTTATCCTTGATAATTTTAGTATCCTCAAGATAGCATATACTGTATGTATTAACAATGTTTTTAATTTGTGAGCCTGATTCACTTATTGAAAAGCTTTCATCAAATTCAGCGGAACATATGCCTGCATTTTTATTTATAAGGCAATCCATCGTCATCTGCCTTGTAAAAGCATTTTTACAATTTGTTAAACACTTGCCTGTATTTTTGCGATAAACACATATGTGGGCACACAGTGAGGTGTGAACATCAATTCTGCGCTGATTAATAAGTCTGAAGCTTGAATACTTTGTATTGAGTCTGATATCAGCAAAGCTGACAAGCTCAGCATTATCAATATCAACAGATTTGGTAAATTCCTCTTCAAAAATATTTGACAGTATACATGAATCCTTGTTCATATATGTAAAGCAAATAATTGTTTTGCCGTGAATAGTGAGTTTTGAATCACTCATATCGTAATTTGTTACAACACTATTCACGCTGCATTTTATTACTCTGTCAATATCATCAAGATATTGCGGCAGATTCTCCTGAAAGTCAAGTTCAAAATTTTCCGCCGAATTTTCCCTGCTTTCATTAAGGCACATAGATTTGTATTCTTTACACAGCTCCATAATAGGTCTCCTTTACAGTTTCTATCTATTACTATGCAAAGATTTATCATAATATAACAAAACACGCAAACAAGTTGCGTGTTTTGTTATATTATTTTCTTTTTTCAATATATACACTACGTCTGTAAAGCAGGTATGACAACATGCATGAAATTATCTCTGTAATCCAGAAAGAGTGCCAAACACCGGCTGCTCCCATTATTCTGCTCATCAGGTATGCTATAGGTATAATTGCTATATATCGAATTAATGATATAACAAGTGAAGGCATCCCTTTACCAAGTCCCTCCAAACTTCCGCAGGTAATTACAGATACTGATGACGGAACAAATCCCCAGCATATAATCGTTAAGGCTGCTGCACCTGATTCTATAGTCTGCGAACTTGACGTAAAGATGCTCATCAATTTATCAGCACCAAACAAACAAATCAGCATACCAATAAGCATTACTATACTGCACATAAGTAAAGCTATATTATGTATCTGCTTAACTCTTTTATATTCCTTAGCACCATAATTATATCCGACAATTGGTCTGATACCCTGGACAATACCATTTGATGTAAGATAAATAAAGGTTTGCAGTTTATAATAAATGCCCAAAACAAGCACATACATCTGCGAATACTGTGCAAGTATTCCATTCAGTGCAGTAATCAGCAATGATGGCAGTGCCATATTCAGTGTGGCAGGAATTCCAACTGAATAGAGCCGCTTGAAATATTTTTTACCTCTAAACTGACCCTTTAAAGATAATTTTACGGGCAGCGGTTTCATGAAATAGATTATAAGATAAATTAAGAGTGTGAAAACTTGTCCTATACCGGTTGCAAGTGCAGCACCTTCTATTCCCATAGAAGGAATAAAACCAATTCCGAAAATCAAAATCGGATCTAAAATTATGTTAACAATACATCCACCAAGCATACTGAGCATTGACACAGCCATTTTACCAACTGACTGAAATATTTTTTCAAAAGACACTTCAACAGTTATAACAACTGAAAACAAAAACACAATATTTGAATAACGCAAAGCATAAGATATTGTCTGTTCATCATCTGTAAAAAGTTTTAAGAAAGACGGCATTACTGCAAGGCATAGCAACATAAGAATAATACCGTGTACTGTATTAAGAACAGTTCCCTGTGAGGCGACTTTATTTGCACTTTTAGGCTTTTGTGCACCAAGATAAAATGATACAGCAGAATTGATACCTATACCAAAACCAACTGCAACAGACATTACAAGATTCTGCAGCGGAAAAACCAATGATAATGCAGTCATTGCATCCTCGCTTATTTTAGCGATAAAATAGCTGTCAACAATATTATAAAGTGCATTAACAAGCATAGATAGCACCATCGGCAGCGACATTGTGATCACTAACTTAAAAGGCGATTTAACTTTCATAAAATTCTGTTCCATATTCCCTCCAAAAATATACCACAATATAAACAAAAAAGTCACATAACTTATACAAGTTATGTGACGAAAAACAGACTATGTTGTCCGGAAAAATTCACACGGATTTTGGAGTTTTATAATAGCATAAACGATGCAGACTGTCAATATATTTTCACAACAAAAGCCGCGAGAAAATACTCGTGGCTTTTACTGTAAATGGCAAATTATTCGTATTTATTATAAGCATTATGTTTCGTTTTTTACCTTTTGAATTTTAAAAACCGTTCTCAATAATGGTGCTAAAAACTTCGGACTTTTTATTAATACAACCTTCATACTCAATCCCCCATTACTTTTTACAGCATATAATACCGAGTATGATTACTACGATTGCAAGAATTCTTGTTATCCAGATTGTCGGCAGACAGCATGCTGCAACGCATCCGACACCAAAGGCTATCCATAAAAAGTCTCTTCGGCACATCTTATTCATGTAGCAACACCTCTTTTATGCTGTATTTACTACATACTATGAAAAAGATTTCTAATCGTTACTCAAAATCAAAATTATTTTTCCTTTATTTATAACAATTTTTACTTCATCATTTTTAAATTCATTGCTCTGGGTAAGCTGAGCTGACGGTTCGACATCTACACAATCCAGGTCATATTCAGCACCAATGATTGAAAGACCTTCACATTTTTCAAATAATGCAAACAAAGAAAAATATTTGAAGTCCCCTTTTTTTATAACAGTCTCTCCGCTTACCACACTGAGTACATTTTTTTCATTAATAAGTGAACAGGCAATCTTTCTTTCAAAGCAATAAACAACAGACAATATATTTGAATATGTATGATCCAGCCTTGAGCCGATACCACCGAGAATTATAATATCGTTATAACCTCTCTCGACAGCTTCCATAACACAATGAAATGTATCTGTATAATCTTTTCTTGGATTAAGAGTAACAAGCTCACAATCAGGATTCGGGCATTCAGAGGAGTCAAAATCACCGATTATTAAATCAGGAGAAGCACCAAAACAAAGACATTTTTTATACCCGCTGTCGGCACAAATAATATATCTACCTCGCAAATATTTACTGTAGTATGATAAATTCTCCTCAGGTGCACCTGAAATTATAGCACACTTCTTTATTTGAGTTCCCATTCCTTAATATCCTTTACCTCATTATAAAGCGCAACATAACTATTGTGACGCTCCTGTGTTATAACACCATCGTTCACTGCCTTTACGACTGCACAGCCCTTATCATTAATATGTGAACAATTAGTCTGGAACTTACAATCAGTTAAATACGGTTCAAATTCTCTGAAGCAGCATGGCAAATCATCTTTCATAATTCTTTCGCAGCGTTCAAAATCAACTGCTGAAAAACCCGGAGTATCTGCTACATAACCGTCTGCAACTTTATAAAGCTCGCAGTGCCTTGTTGTATGCTTACCTCTTCCAAGCTTTTTACTCGTTCTGCCAGTCTCGATAGCAAGTCCGCTGTCAATCGCATTGAGCAGTGAAGATTTTCCTACACCGGTATTTCCTGTAAAAGCACTCACTTTATTTTTCAGCAAAATCTTTACTTCCTCAGCACCTTCTCCTGTCTTGTTATCACATAAAATAACCTTAAAGCCTGCTTGGGTATAAATATCATAATACTTTTTATAGGAATTGTCTAAATCAATTTTAGTAATAACTATAATCGGCTCAATATTTTTATACTCGGCTATTGCGATAATCCTGTCAAGTACAAAGGTATTAATTGCAGGATCGACCACAGATGCAACCATAAACAGCTGATCCAAATTGGCAAGCGGCGGTCGTACAAGCGAATTTTTGCGTTGCTTGATTTCATCAATAGTATTTTCTGCATTATCGTTAACAGTTATTGTGACAAAATCGCCTACAAGCGGAGTAATTTTTTTCTGTCTGAAAATACCCCTTGCCTTACATTCATAAACAGTATCAGCGGCTTCTACATAGTAGAAACCGCCAATACCTTTGATTAATCTTCCGTCAAGCATAAATTACCTCATTGTGCAGGAGTACTGCTGTCAGGCTGGCTGGGAGTATCCTGATTATTATTTTGCGGTGCTGTAGTCTTCCTATCATATGAAAAACTACTAAAGTTTACTGAAATATTTTCAGTTTTTCCACCTGTTATCGCTTTAGTTTCAACAACATCAGCATCTGCAAGATAAACTCTGACCTGAACATCCTTGTTACCCTCAACAGTAATGCTCACATTAGCTTTATTACCTTTCAGCTCAACCTTCTGACTGAGGTATACTTTGCCGTCAAGCTCTACGACAAGCTTATCTTCAGCATAATTTCCATCCTCTTTAACACATTTAGGCAATGTAACAGAAAGAGAAACATTTTTTGATTCCTTAGTTGTAGTAGTTGTTACACCCGAAGAAATTGTAATGGTAATGTTATCATCTGCGGTTGCTGTTGCACCTGATACAGGCGTCTGAGAAAGTACAACACCCTTTGGTGCTTCATCATCGATTGTTTTAAAGTTTACATTTTTAAAGCCCATTTTTTCAAGAACAGCTCTTGCACCCTCCTGTCTGAGACCGATAACATCAGGAACGGTAATCTGCTCAATCTTTTCAGTTGTAGGACCGGAACTTACAAAAATAGTGATTTGTGCGTCAGCAGAAACCACACTGCCCTCTTTCGGATTCGTATAAACAACCTTTCCCTCTTCAACAGTATCACTGCTGATAGACGTCACAGTATAATTATTCAGATTTTCAAGAGCAAGTGCTTTCTTAGCCTTATCAATATCAAGATTGTATAAATTGGGCACCTTAATGTCTTCGGCAGCAGCTGCCACAACAAGTGTTACCTGAGCACCTGCAAGAACCTTTGTGCCTGCCTCAGGTGACTGACGAATAACCAAGCCCGGGTCACTATCCTGTGTTTTCTCAGTTTCCATAATAAACTGATAATCATATTCATTAGAGCTTATAAGATCATCATATGATCTTCCAACAAAGCTTTCAAGAGTATGAGAATTTTTTATTGAACCGCCTGTAAGGCTCATTACAAGCAGAACAATTGCAGCAATCAATACAACTACGCCTACAACAACGGCTGTAATAACCTTTTTCTTATGATTAGGGTCGTAATATTCTTCATCTTCATCATAATACGCCTCTTCTGACTGAGCGGGTGCATATTTCTCTTCAGCATGAATAACATATTTAGTCGGTTCTTTATCAATAAAGTAAGAATAATCAAATACTGCCTTAGGATTTTTAATAACCTCCTCAATATCAAGGAGCATCTCGGTTGCAGTCTGATATCTGTCAAGCGGATTCTTCTGCATAGCATGAATACAAATCTGCTCAAGCCCAAGTGGAATATCAGGATTAATTTCAGTTAATTTCTTTGCATTTTCCTGAAGCTGCATAAGTGCAACTGATACGGCATTTTCTGCTTCAAACGGCACCTTGCCGGCAAGCATCTCATATAAAACAACACCAACAGAATAAATATCTGCCTTTTCATCTGTAAATTCGCCCTTAGCCTGCTCTGGACTGATGTAATGAACAGAACCTATTGCAGTGTTGTCAGATAGTGTTTTTGTTTCACTGCGTGAAAATCTTGCGATACCAAAATCAGCTACTTTAATATTACCATTTGAAAGAAGAATAATATTCTGAGGTTTAATATCTCTATGAACAATGCCCTTATCGTGAGCATGCTGGAGCGCCTTAAGTATTTGAGTCATAAAGAACAAAGCATCATTCCAGGTAATAGCATTCTGCTTTTGTATATATTCCTTAAGTGTAATGCCATCAACATATTCCATTACGATATATTGAAGTCTTTCTCCAAAGCTGACATCATACACCTTAACAATATTAGGATGTGAGAGCAGAGCAATTGCCTTGCTTTCATTTTTAAACCTTCTTACAAATTCGTCATTTGTTAAAAACTCATCCTTAAGAATTTTAACAGCAACAATTCTGTCGTCAACATTGTCATATGCCTTATATACAACAGACATACCGCCAACACCGACAATTTCCTGTATTTCGTATCTGCCATCAAGGCGCTTTCCTACGTAATTATCCATAAAATGCAATCTCTCCGATTATTTTGATATGATAACAACGGTAATATTGTCACCGCCGCCGTTTTTATTTGCTCTTGTAACTAACCTGTCAGCAAAGGCGTAATACTTGCCGTCGCTCATAATTTCTATCATTTCATTGTTTGTAACATAGTTTGACAATCCGTCAGTGCAAAGCAACAATACATCATCATCACTTAAATCAATCTGTCCAAAATCAATATCAATACTTTTATCTACACCGACAGCTCGAGTGATTATATTTTTATTAGGGTGATTCTCTGCCTCTTCACTTGTGATTTTGCCGCGTGACAAAAGATCCTGCACCATACTGTGATCCGTTGTAATCTGATTAATATTGCCGTTATTTATTACATAGGCACGGCTGTCTCCTGCGTGGGCGATATAAGCCTGATTATTTCTGACAATAGCACACACAACAGTTGTACCCATGCCTCTAAGCTCCGGCTTAGCCTCAGCAAAATCAAACACCTCAATATTAGCCGCAGTTAAAGCCGAATCAAGCATGTTGTGAATTGAAGAGTCACGCATCTCATCCCTGTAAGAAGCATTTATCTTATCACTAATTACTTTAACAGCAAGTGCTGATGCGATATTGCCGCCTGCAGCACCGCCCATTCCGTCACAGACAACTGACCATACAACCTCGTCGGAAAATTCACCAACAGCATAAGCATCCTGATTGGAATCCCTGACAATTCCCTTGTCAGTTTTAGCAACTATATTCATTAGTGTCACCCCTTCTTTTTTAAATGCCTTAATTGACCGCAAGAGGCATTAATATCTGCCCCGAGCGTTCTTCTTATTGTAGCATTAATTCCATTTCTTTTCAATATATTCTGAAATTTAATGATATCCTCTCTTGAAGAGCAGACATTTCCTCTCTCCTCAACATCATTAACAGGAATTAAATTTATATGGCAAAGTGAGCCCTTAAGTCTATTGGCAAGCTCAAGTGCGTTTCGCTCACTGTCATTTACGTTTTTAATAAGTGTATATTCAAAGCTGACACGCCTGCCTGTTTTCTCACCATATTCCTTACATGCCTTTAAAAGAACATCAATCGGATATTTATTATTGACAGGCATTGTTTTTGAGCGTATCTCATCATTAGGCGCATGGAGGGAAATTGTAAGCGTCAGCTGCAAATCACTCTCCATCAAATCATATATTCTGTCAACAATACCACAGGTGGATATCGTAATATTCCTCATTCCGATATTAAGACCATTTTCATTATTGACATTACTGAGAAAAGCTAAAACATTGCTGTAATTGTCAAGCGGCTCACCAATACCCATCATAACTATGTGTGATATTCTTACACCTAAATCTTTTTGTGCAGCATGAATCTGTGACTCAATTTCACCTGCAGTAAGATTTCTTTTAAATCCGGCAAGGGTTGACGCACAAAAAGTACATCCCATTTTACATCCAACCTGTGATGAAACACAAATTGTATAGCCATATTTGTATTTCATAATTACAGATTCAACATATTCACCATCAGTAAGCCTGAATAGATATTTAACTGTATCATCTAGCTGTGATACATATTTATCTTCAATCTCACAGCAAGAAATATAAAATATATCAGACAGCTTATTCCTCAAATCCTTACTGAGATTTGTCATCTCATCAAAAGAAGTGCAGCCAACCTCATGAAGCCATTTATAAATCTGCTTAGCACGAAAAGAGGGCAGCGAAAGTTCTTTGACTGCTATATTAAGTTCTTCAAAGTTTAATGCTTTAATATCAGTTTTCATTTTTTATAAGTACAGCATGATAAAAACCGTCACCGCCTAATTT
>CAMWPJ010000032.1 GCA_947176035.1 uncultured Clostridia bacterium
GCTGTAGGAACAGCCTCTTTGATTGTTGAAGGAGCGCCGTCAACGATCTCCTTAGCTTCCTTAAGACCAAGACCTGTAGCCTCACGAACAGCCTTGATAACCTGAATCTTGTTACCGCCAACCTCTGCAAGTACTACGTCAAACTCTGTCTTTTCGTCAGCAGCTGCTGCGCCGCCGTCTGCTGGTGCTGCTACTGCTACTGCTGCTGCAGCGCTTACACCAAACTCTTCTTCTACTGCTGATACGAGCTCTGAAAGCTCAAGAACTGTGAGAACCTTAAGCTCTTCAACAATTGCTGTAACTTTTTCTGATGCCATTTTATTTTCCTCCGATAAAATTTATTTTTGTTAAAGTTGAATTTTAATTTAATTATTCAGCTGTTTCTTCAGCCGGTGCCTCTGCAGGAGCTTCCTCAGCAGGAGCCTCTTCTGCTTTAGCGCTTTCGCAAGCTTCAACGCCACCCTTGTCAACGATAGCCTGAACACCGCGAGCAAATGCTGCGATAGGTGCATTGAATACATTGCAAACTGTAGCAAGGAGAATTTCTCTTGATGGAAGCTTAGCAAGAGCCATAAGCTTATCCATTGTGATTACTTCTCCGTCAAGATAACCGCTCTTCAATGAGAAGTTATTGTGTGTATCAGCATACTTCTGAAGAATACGAGCTGAAGCAACGTAATCATCTGCTGATGTAGCAATAGCTGTTGTGCCTTCAAGAACTGAATCAAGACCTTCAAGACCTGCGTCCTGTGCTGCTCTGCCGAGGATAGAGTTTTTAACAACTGTATACTCGATGCCTGCCTCACGAAGCTCTCTACGAAGCTTTGTATCATCCTCAACGTTGATACCCTTGTAGTCAACTACAACGCCTGCGCAAGAATTCTTAATTCTCTCTGAAAGGTCTGCAACCATTTGCTTTTTCTTTTCAAGAACTGCTGTACTTGGCATTTATTATACCTCCATAAATATTTGCCGCAAATGCGGTCTTATGGCTGTCAGCTATAAAAAAGTGCATCCCGTAGAGACGGAATGCACGTAACAATCAAAATAACGATAAAAAAGTTATCTGAATGTTCATTCCTCGGCAGGCGATAAACTTACGCATAAACTGCACCTGCTGTCTCTGGCTGAACAGCTATTGTATTTTAACACACAGCAAGTGCTGTGTCAATACCAAATTGATATATTAAGATTACTCAGCAGCTACTGCTGAACCAACCTTGTTAGGGTTAATCTTAATACCAGGACCCATTGTTGATGCAACTGCAACTGACTTAATATACTGTCCCTTTGCTGCTGCAGGCTTAGCCTTAATGATAGCATCAAGAAGAGCGTTGAAGTTCTCAAGAAGCTTATCAGTACCGAATGAAGCCTTACCGATTGGGCAGTGAATGATGTTTGTTTTGTCAAGACGGTATTCAATCTTACCAGCCTTAGCTTCCTGAACAGCCTTAGCTACATCCATAGTAACTGTGCCTGCCTTTGGTGATGGCATAAGACCACGTGGACCGAGAACCTTACCAAGACGACCAACAAAGCCCATCATATCAGGTGATGCGATTGCAACGTCAAAATCCATCCAACCGCCTGAAATTTTCTGTACGAGATCTGCATCGCCAACTACGTCAGCACCTGCCTCTTCAGCAGCCTTTGCAAGATCGCCCTTTGCAAATACAGCAACTCTTACATCCTTACCTGTACCGTTTGGAAGAACTACAGCGCCGCGAACCTGCTGGTCAGCGTGACGTGAGTCAACACCAAGACGAATGTGAGCCTCGATTGTTTCGTCGAACTTAGCTGTTGCTGTTTTTACTGAAAGCTCGAGAGCCTCAGCTGATTCATAAAGATTTGAACGGTCAATAAGCTTTGCACCGTCATTATATTTCTTTCCGTGTTTCATAATAAATTACCTCCAGTGGTTAATCGGATACTTCCTCCCACAAGGGAATTAGTCTTCTACTACTATACCCATGCTGCGTGCTGTTCCTGCGATCATTGACATAGCTGCCTCAAGTGATGCTGCGTTAAGGTCAGGCATCTTTGTTTCAGCGATTTTCTGAATATCTGCCTTTGAGATTGTTGCAACCTTGTTCTTGTTAGGAACACCTGATGCCTTGTCAATACCGCAAGCCTTCTTAATAAGAACTGCTGCAGGCGGTGTTTTTGTTACGAATGTAAATGAACGGTCTTCGTATACTGTGATTACTACAGGAATGATAAGACCAACGTCATTCTTTGTTCTTTCGTTGAACTCCTTTGTGAATGACATAATGTTTACGCCATGCTGACCGAGAGCCGGACCAACAGGTGGTGCCGGAGTTGCCTTACCGGCAGGAATCTGAAGTTTAATTAAACCTACTACCTTCTGTGCCATAATAATTTCCTCCTAATATTGTGGTAAATGGCGAGATTCAAAAATCTCTCCCACCATTACAGGTAAAACGGCAATTTTGCCTGCAATGATAATAAGCAAAGCAGGGTTTGACATTAAGCAAAAGCCCCTTTGCGAATTACTGAATTTTATTCACTGACCTTTTCAAGCTGGTCAAGCTCAAATTCAACAGTATTTTCTCTGCCGAACATGGATACAGTTACCTGTACACTGTTGTTTTCAACATCAATTTCCTCAACAGTACCTGAGAAGCCTTCAAGCGGACCATCAATAACATTGACAAGATCGCCGACCGCATACTTAACCTCAACGCTGATTTTTTCAACACCGAGTTTTTTAACCTCTTCATCGGTAAGAGGCTCAGGCTTGCTTTCAGGACCTACAAAGCCTGTGCAGCCACGTGTGTTGCGAACTACATACCAGCTATCATCGGTCATTACCATTTTGATAAAGACATAGCCGGGCATAAGCTTTCTCTGATACTCTTTTTTTGTGCCGTCATCCTTAACCTCAACAACAGTCTCGGTAGGGATTGCAACCTCGTGAATAAGGTCATGAAGATTACGATTTTCAACAACAGTCTGAATATTGCCTGCCACCTTATTTTCATAACCTGAAAATGTGTGTGCAACATACCATTTTGCTTCTTCCATTAATAAGCCTCCCGAATATAAGTATTAAATAAAAATATCAATTATAATTCGGACACTTATTCTGCTGTATTATCTGCATCTGCATTATCATCAGCTGCATCATTATCCGTATCAGCATCGTTATCTGTATCATCAATTACATCTGAGACAGATGTTGTGGTAGTTGTTTCGGCAAGGTTCTTAAGACCCTTCATTCCGAGTGAAAGAACAGTGTCAACACCATAGATAGCAACACCCACGATTGTAACAACAACTAAAACAATAAGTGTGTTCCTGAGCACATCCTTACTCTTAGCCCATACAACCTTTTTGCCCTCTGATTTAACACTTTTAAAGAATGACGCAATGGATTTAAAAGGATTTTTCTTTGACTTCTTTTTTGTGTCCTTAGACTTATCAGCTTTTTCAGCCTTCTTTGAAGTCTTCTTTTCTTCAGCCATTTTCGTCCTCCTGTTACTTTGTCTCTCTGTGAAGAGTATGCTTCTTGCAGAAACGACAATACTTGTTCATCTCAAGTCTGTCTGGTGAATTCTTCTTGTTTTTCATTGTGTTGTAGTTGCGTTGTTTGCATTCAGTGCAAGCTAAGGTAATCTTAACTCTCATAAATAGCACCTCCGTTAAAATTTCGATAATTAATCTCCCTCACTGCCCTACAAAGCAATGCAGGCAAAAAAATAAGGCCTGTCGGCTCAAATTAATCAACCTACTATGAGGTATGATTAATATATCACAGAGTCAAGCGATAGTCAAGCATTTTAGCAAAAAAATTTGCAATTACTGACATTTTATATTATTATATATAAAAACTCAGTAACCCATAACTATACATAGTATAGGAGATAAGCTATGACCACAATTATCATCGGTGCAGGAGCCGGCGGACTTGCCTGTGCAATCAGATTAAAACAGAATAATCCGGACTGCAAGGTGCAGCTGCTTGAACGCATGCCAAGTGCAGGAAAAAAGATACTTGCAACAGGCAACGGAAGGTGCAACCTTTCTAACATCAATGCTGAGCACTGCGATATTGTAATTGATTTTTTCAAATCAATAGGTCTTGTTACACGTACCGATGAAGAAGGCAGAATTTATCCATATTCAAATCAGGCCGCAACTGTTGTTGAGCTTTTGCTGAATGAATGCAGCAGACTTGGAATAGAAATCATAACCGACTGCACTGTATCCGAAATAAGCAGAAATCTTAACATAACAACAAATAAAGGACAATTTAAAGCCGACAATGTTGTAATTGCAACAGGCGGTAAGGCACAGAAAAATCTCGGCTCAGACGGAAGCGGATATAAACTGCTCCAATCACTCGGTCACAGCATTACTCCGCTCGCTCCTGCGCTTGTTCAGCTTACATCATCAAGCAAATATCCGAGAAAACTAAAGGGACACAGAGTAAAATGCAATATATCCATTCTGCTTGATGGAGAGACGATAAAATCAGAATACGGCGAAGTACTTTTCGCAGACTACGGTTTATCTGGCATTGTAACAATGAATCTGTCCGATATTGTAAGCAAAAATTTTTCCGGCTCTCAGCCGAAAAAATGTCATACCGTACTCGATTTGATACCTGATATAAGCCAAAACGAAGTATCTGAATACTTAAATAAATTCGGCAATCTCAGCGGTATACTCGGCAGTGAACTGTCGTCAATTATAGAAAAACAGGCAGAAGGCAATCCTGCAAAAGCCGCAATGCTCGCAAAAAGCTGGAAGCTGATTATCACAGGCACTAAAGGCTTTGACTTTGCACAAATCACAAGCGGTGGGGCAAAGCTTGATGAGTTTAACGAATTCCAATCCAAAAAGATTAAGGACTTGTATGCTTGCGGTGAGGTGCTTGACAAGCAATTTATGTGTGGCGGATACAACCTGAATTTTGCATGGTACAGTGGAATAAAAGTGGCTGACAAAATTACTATATATAATAAGGTATAAATATATGATAAGAATTAACGAAATCAAATTATCGCTCGACGAAGAGGAAAGCATTCTAAAATCAAAAGCAGCTAAAGCACTGCGGATAAATGAAAAATATATCGACTCATATACGATTTATAAAAAGAGCATTGACGCAAGAAAAAAGGATGATGTTCATTTCACCTACTCGATTGATGTTATCATCACACTTGATGAAGAACAGATTGTGTCAAAATGCAAATCAAACAAGGCGCAGATAGTCAAGCCTTATAAATATGAACTGCCCCAAAATAAACGTATAAGCAAATTTCGTCCGGTTGTAGTCGGCTTTGGTCCTGCCGGTATGTTTGCAGGGCTTATTCTTGCAGAGGCAGGATTAAAACCTATTGTTCTTGAACGAGGCAAGGATGTTGAAGCACGCACCAAGGATGTCAATACATTCTGGCAGACAAGAGAGCTTGACGAGGAATCGAACGTACAATTCGGTGAGGGCGGTGCAGGAACATTTTCTGACGGCAAGCTGACAACAGGAATTAAAAGCCCGTTTATCCGCAAAATCCTGCAGGAGCTTTACGAGGCAGGTGCGCCTGAAGAGATACTTTACTCTTCAAAGCCGCATATCGGAACTGACCGACTTGCCGTTGTTGTAAAAAACATCAGAAAGAAAATTGAATCCCTCGGCGGTGAGGTTAAGCTGGAATGCAAGCTTGAAAAGCTGATTGCAGCGAATGGGTTTATTCATGGTGTAACCTACTCTCACCATGGTGAGCAGTTTGATTTAGAGACAGACAGTGTAATCATGGCAATCGGTCACAGTGCACGAGATACTGTTGAAATGATGTACAATATGGGTGTTGAAATTATGCAGAAACCGTTTTCGGTCGGTGCAAGAATCGAGCATCCACAAAGTCTGATAAACAAGGCGCAATACGGCAAATTTGCAGGTCACAAAAAGCTTGGTGCTGCAGATTACAAACTTGCCTGCCACGGTCTGCATGAACGAGGTGCATATACATTCTGTATGTGCCCGGGCGGTACTGTTGTAGCGGCAGCAAGTGAAAAAGAGGGCGTTATTGTAAATGGTATGAGTTCGCTTGCACGAGATGGTGAAAATGCAAACTCTGCACTGCTTGTAGGTATTGAGCCAAAGGATTTTCCAAGCGAGCATCCACTTGCAGGAATATATTATCAGCGTGAAATTGAGCACAATGCTTATCTGCTTGCAGGCAGCAACTACAATGCACCCGCACAGCTTGTGGGGGATTTTCTTAAGGGTATTGAAAGCAAAGCACTTGGCAATGTAAAACCTACGTGCCCTACAGGTGTAACGCTTACGAATCTTGATGAATGTCTGCCATCAAAGGTATCGGCAACAATGAAATCCGCAATCGTTGAAATGGATAAAAAGCTTAACGGATTTAATCTTTATGATGCAGTGCTGACCGCACCTGAAACAAGATCATCAAGCTCCGTCAGAATTCTGAGAGATGAGTTTTTGCAGTGCAATATCAGGGGTGTTTACCCTTGCGGTGAGGGCGCAGGCTATGCGGGCGGTATTATCTCCGCCGCAGTTGATGGAGTTAAATGTGCACATGCAGTATTGGAAGATGAGCATTAATAAATAATTACGGTGAAAATATGAGAATGAAACGAAAAAAGAATCTTGATGAGAGAATCAACTCTGCATCAGATTATCTAACAATAATGAAAAATGAGTCATTGAACTACAATGATGCGGTAAATGAAAACCACATAATTGATTTTGAAGAGCTTTTCGGAAACAACAAGCCTGTCGTGCTTGAGGTTGGCAGCGGCAAGGGTCAATTCGGCTGCACCTATGCAAAGCAGAATCCTGACAAAAACATCCTTTGTGTTGAACGAAACAGGAATGTTCTTATTCTTGCGATAGACAGTGCACGGGAAATGGGGCTTGAAAACATCCGTTTCCTTTGCGGCACAGCAGAATATCTGCCGTCATATATTGCAGAAAATTCTGTTGAAGAAATATATCTCAATTTCTCCTGCCCGTTCCCAAAGCACAAGCATATTGCACACAGGCTCACTAACCCGAGATTTCTGGAAATATTCAGGAATGTGCTCAAACCTGACGGAGTAATCTGCCAGAAGACAGATAATATGCACTTTTTTGAATATTCAATTGAGCAATTTTCAGCCTGCAATTTCAAGCTGAGCAACATATCACTTGATTTGCACAACAGTGCTTTTGAGGGCAATATTGTGACTGAATACGAAATCAAATTCGCATCACAGGGATTCCCGATTTACCGTCTTGAGGCAAGATTATAAAAATGAAAATTATTGATACATACGACAGCATACTTTCTGCCTACCAAGACGGACAGTTTAACCTTGAATTGTGGGGAAAATATGCTGACAATATTCCTATTGATTTAAAGCAAAAGGTAAAATCAGATTATCTGAGAAATGATTTTGAAAATCTCGGTTTGCCTGTTTTGAATTCTCTGCCTGGCAAAGCAGAACTTTTTGAGCAAGCTCACAGCTCATTTTTAAAGGTTACTGACCATTTGTCACAGAAAATAATAGATAAATTCGGTGTTGATCTGGATGTAACAATTGTCCTTTACCTCGGGCTTTGCAATGCAGCAGGCTGGGCAACAAAAATTGACAGCAAAAACGTAGTACTGCTTGGAATTGAAAAAATTGTTGAGCTTGAATGGTGCGACGAAAGCAATATGATTGCACTGATTTATCACGAGCTTGGTCACATATGGCACTTTCTGTATGAGCCTGAAACCTTAATGACAAGTAAAAAGGATAAAGCAATTCAACAGTTGTTCAGAGAAGGAATTGCAATGACCTTTGAACAGACACTTCGTAACGATTTTGACTTTTTTCATCAAAACACCAACGGCTGGCTTGATTGGTGCAATGAAAATGAAGTTAGAATAAAAGCTGAATACTTGCGCCGAGTTAATAATAACGAAAGCGTACAGGACTTTTTCGGCGACTGGTGCAGTTATGAAAATCATTCCGATGTGGGATATTTCCTTGGCAGCAGATTTGTTCTTTACTTAATGAAAGAATACAGCCTGCAGGAAGTCGCAGGCTTTAAGCTGGAAAAGGCTTATAAAAATTTTTGCAAATACGTGAATATTTGAATGGGGAGTAAAATAATAGATGAAATTGACAGAGATATGTAAAAACACATAAAAGCAAAGCACCGGCTGATGATTAGTTTTCAACAACCGGTGCTTTTTTAATAATATAATAATTTAAAACATATTATTTCTTCTTTGTCTTTTGCTCATACACAGGAATAACCTCATCAAGTGCCCCCTGTGCAATAATTTTGCCATGCTCAAGCAAAATTGCCTTATCACATACAGCTCTGACCTGATCAATACTGTGTGATACAAACAGAACGGTAACACCTCTCTCAAAAAGGGACTGCACCTTTGCAAGGCTCTTTTTTCTGAAAGCAGCATCACCTACAGAGAGAACCTCGTCAAGAATTAGAATATCCGGTTCAACAGCAGTCGCAATTGAAAAACCGAGTCTTGCCTTCATACCGCTTGAATAATTCTTGATAGGCACTTTAATAAAATGACCAAGCTCTGAAAATTCAACAATTTCGTCAAATTTCTTTTCAATATAATTCCTGTCATAACCAAGGATTGCACCATAAAGATAGATATTTTCTTCGCCTGTATAGTTAGGATCAAAGCCAGCACCAAGCTCAAGCAAAGGAGCAACGACACCTGATTTCTCAATAGTACCCTCAACCGGCTTATACACACCTACAATCGTTTTGAGCAGGGTACTTTTACCGGCACCGTTAAGACCGAGAATTGCCAAATGCTCGCCCTTTTTTACCTCAAAATTAATATCCTTAAGTGCATAAAACTTTTTATATTCAAGCTTACGGGTTATAAGCTTAATCACATATTCCTTAAGATTGTCCACCTTTTCCTTATTAAGATTAAAGGTCATTGTGACATTCTTTACGGAAATTGCTACATCATTATCCATATTTTTAACCTCTGTTTACTTTTCCTTTCTGATTTTCCACACGGCAACAGATACTATCAGACCAACAAACAAAAGCAGACAGCCTAAAACTGCAACACTGTTAATACAATTGCCTATATAGCTCATTACAAGCTCTCTTAAATAAATAGGAAAAATATCTATATGTCTTATTTTAAATATGATATAAACCATCAACGAAAGGAAAATATCAAATAAACCTGCTGTAAAAAAGCTTATACTTACAGCACGAACCGAGCGATATCTTATATCACCTATGAAGAATAAAACAAGCCCGATTGATACGGCAAAAAACAAGCTGACACCAATTACGGCAACAGATGCAATTGAGCCGATATTAATTATGTTTTTCACATTCGGTACGCTGATATCAACTGCGCTCGTAATACAGTTTTTAATCAGCTTTACCGAAGCATTTATACTATCAAAATCCTGAGTAAAACCCCGTTTGTCAATCTGACTTTTCAAATCTGCTTCAAAGGCGGCGCACATACTCTCAACCGATTCAAGATAAGTAGTCTCGCTATAGCCTATACTTGAGCCGATAGTGCCTGCAACATAAGCCTTGATTGTCTCTTCAACGAGTGCATCATCAAACACACTGTCGAGGTTGCTGCTGTCAAGTCCGTTTTTTAAATAAATATCGCATGCATATTCAAGAACATCTGCCTTTACAGAACTGACATAATTATAATCTGTAAACAAATCTTCTATTGAAGCTTTATTCAAAAACACTGATTTGGAGCAGGTTGAAAGACTTGCAAGCACAATCACAATAAACAGTGCAAAGGAGAGCAGAACTCTCAGAATCCTTGAAGATTTTGTCTCACGGGAAATTGCCATATTAATTGCCCTCCCCGCCAATCAAATCAGCAAACACATAATAACGTTCGCCGCTGTGTTCTGAAAAATCTGAACAAATACCGCAAAGCACAAGCATTGCATCAGCATCGTCACTATAAGGCTGAACATCCTCTGAAATATACTTAGCATCAACTATACGGTACTGCATAGCAGGAGAAAAATTCGAATCAAGAGTAACAATATCGCCTATTTCAGCATATTTAAGACTTGAAAAAAAGGTTTCATCATAGCCTTTTATAACAAGCATCGAATCATGATTCAATCTGCCCTTGCTGTCTACACAGCCCAAAATTGATGAAAGACCTGCGCCATTTCGCATTGACACACGGTTGATACCATAATAAACACTGCAATTAAGACCACAGCTTTCAATTGAGACATTGGCAATTTTATCACCTAAATGAACCTTAAAATCCGTTGTGTTATTTTCCGGCTCTGCGCCGTCAGGTACGTTTGGAAAATACGTGTTGTCATCAATTTCAACATCACGCACCAGCATTTTAAAGTTGTCCTCAAGCTTATGAACAACATTTGTTACAGGAGTATTGACAATAAACAAACCCATAACGGTAAATGCCAAAGCAATTGTAAGAAAGGAAAAAATGTAAACAAGATATTTATTGAACAGATTTTCCTTTTTGCTTACTTTCCTGTTTTCACTACTCATAGGAATCAGTCCTCAAAAACAGCTCCCTTAGCACCACTTGTTACGTGCTGAGCATATCGCTTAAGATAGCCACTGAGTTTCTGTACAGGTGGCTGCCATTTTGCTTTACGCTCAGCCAGAACATCATCAGATACATTAACCTTAAGAACTCTTGCAGGAATATCAATTTCGATTTCATCGCCGTCCTCTACAAGTGCGATTGTTCCGCCCATTGCAGCCTCCGGACTAACGTGACCGATTGACGCACCGCGTGTTGCACCTGAAAAACGACCATCTGTAAGAAGTGCAACCGATGAGCCAAGACCCATACCGATAATAGCAGAGGTTGGTGAAAGCATCTCTCTCATACCCGGACCACCCTTTGGTCCTTCATAACGGATAACAACAACATCGCCTGCTACAACCTTACCGCCGTTGATTGCGGCAATAGCCTCTTCCTCGCTGTTATAACACTTAGCAGGACCTTTATGCTGCATCATTTCAGGAGCAACTGCACCCTTCTTAACGACTGCACCATCCTCTGCAAGGTTACCTTTCAGAACAGCTATACCGCCGTCTGCTGAGAATGGAGCATCAAGTCTGCGAATAATATCACCATCAGCATCAGGAGCATTCGCAATTCTGTCAGCAACTGTTCCGTTTACTGTAAGTGCATCTGTATTAATCATATCACCCTTTGCAAGCTCCTTCATAACTGCCTGAATACCACCGACATCATTAAGGTCTGTAATAAATACAGATGATGCAGGGTTAAGCTTACAAATCTGCGGTGTCTTTCTGCCGTAAGCATCAAGCTCGTCAAGGTCAATATCGTGACCTGCTGCGTGAGCAATGGCGGTAAGATGAAGAATTGTATTTGTTGAGCAGCCAATTGCCATGTCTGTACGCATAGCATTTTCGATTGCTTCTTTCGTAATAATGTCAGAAGGCTTGATATCTTCTTTAAGAAGATCCATAACCCTTTCACCTGCCATTTTTGCAAGTCTGAGTCTTGCACTCATAACAGCAGGGATAGTGCCTGATCCGGGTAGTGACATACCGATTGTCTCAGTAAGACAGTTCATTGAGTTAGCTGTATACATACCTGAGCATGAGCCGCAGGTTGGGCAAGCTGTAAAAGCACAGGATTCCAGATTTTCAAGGCTCATTTTGCCTACAGCATTTGCACCTACATATTCAAACTGCTCTGAAAGACCGATGCGATTTTCTGTCTCTGTGCTCTTACCCGGAAGCATAGGACCGCCGCTGATAAAAATACAAGGCAGATTAAGTCTGCAAGCTGCAAGAAGCATACCCGGTACAATCTTGTCACAGTTCGGAATGAATACTACTGCATCAAGCGGATGAGCAGTGAGCATAACCTCAATGCTATCTGCAATAAGCTCTCTTGAGCAGAGTGAATATTTCATGCCTCTGTGGTTCATTGCAATACCGTCGCAAACACCGATTGTATTGAACTCAAACGGAACACCGCCTGCGTTTCTGATACCGGCTTTAACCTGCTCTGCGATTTTATCAAGGTGCATATGACCCGGGATATAATCACTCTTTGAGTTTACTACTGCTACAAAAGGTCTTTTCATCTCGAGCTCATCAATACCGAGCGCTCTGAGGAGTGAACGATGAGGAGCTCTTGAAGGACCTTCTTTAATTAAATCTGATCTCATTATTTACATCTCCATTATGTCGGGCAAAACGACTAAATATCGTATTGCTGTTTATATTCTGAATATATTTGTACGGGAGGAATAACTCCTCCCGTTTCGTTTTTTATTTTAGTTGAGCGGCTTCATTGTCGGGAACAACAAAACATCACGGATTGAATAGCTGTCGGTAAGCAGCATTACAAGTCTGTCAATACCGATGCCGAGACCGCCTGTAGGCGGCATACCATATTCAAGTGCTGTAACGAAATCGTTATCGATAAGGTTAGCCTCGTCGTCGCCTGCCTCTCTCAGCTTCATTTGAGCCTCAAAGCGTGACTGCTGGTCGATAGGATCGTTAAGCTCTGAATAAGCATTGCCATATTCACCGCCGAGAATAAACAGCTCAAAACGCTCTGTAAGCACAGGGCAGTCAGGCTTTCTCTTAGTAAGCGGGCTGACCTCAACAGGATAATCCATAATAAAGGTTGGCTGAACAAGATTTTCTTCAACAAACTCTTCAAAGAAGGAATTGAGAACATCGCCCCAAGTAGCCTTACCCGGTGCAATTTCAACGCCCTTTTCGTTTGCGATTTCAATTGCCTTTTCATTATCAGACATAAAGTCAGCAAAATTAACGCCACTGTATTTTGCAACAGCATCAACCATTGTCATACGCGCAAATGGTGTTTCAAGGTCTATCTCAGTACCGTTGAAGGTGATATGAAGATTACCGTCGCAAACCTCGTTAGCTGCATTTCTTATCAGAGCCTCGGCAATATCCATCATACCGTAATAATCGGTATATGCCTGATAAAGCTCAATACAAGTGAATTCAGGATTATGTCTTACATCCATACCTTCATTTCTGAAGTTACGGCCGATTTCATAAACTCTTTCCATACCGCCGACAATCAATCTTTTAAGATAAAGCTCTGTCGCAATACGAAGATACATATCCATATCAAGTGTATTGTGGTGTGTAATAAACGGTCTTGCAGCAGCACCGCCTGCAATGTTATTGAGAATCGGTGTTTCAACCTCTACAAAACCAAGGTTGTCCAGATAAGATCTGATTGATGTAATTATCTTTGAACGCTTGATAAATGTATCCTTAACATCAGGATTCATAATCATATCAAGATAACGTTTTCTGTAGCGTGTGTCTGTATCCGTAAGACCATGGAATTTCTCAGGCAGTGGAAGAAGTGACTTAGAAAGAAGAGTGAGTTTTTTCGCATGAACTGAAATCTCACCTGTTCTGGTCTTGAACACAAAGCCGTCAACCTGAACAATATCACCAAGATCCCACTTTTTGAATTCCTTGAATTCCTCTTCACCGATATCATTCATACGAACATAGACCTGAATTCGTCCGGTCCTGTCTCGAACATCAATGAAGTTCGCCTTACCCATATCTCTCCATGTCATAATACGACCGCAGATTGATACATTCTGTTCCTCAAGTTCTTCAAAATTATCTGTAATCTGCTGTGCAAAGTGAGTCTGTGTTGCTTTTGTAATCTCAAACGGGTCATTTCCTGCATCCTGCAAAGCCTTAAGCTTATTGATACGGATTTGCTTTAACTCGTTTTCAGAAAGCACTACCTCTGCCATCTGCATCTGTGCAGCATTCGCATTGTTTCCGATTTTTTCGATATTCTCAAGCGCCTCAGCCTCGCTGTCAGCTACACCCACAAGAGCAGGTGCGCCTGTCTGGAGGAAAAGAGTGTATTTAACCTTATCCCCATCCGCCTCAACAAAATACTTAGGATTGGTTTTTTCCTCATCATTCTGAAGAGCGTTCTGCACCTTCATTCTGCTGTTTTTCTTAACAGCCTTAACACCTCTTTTGCACATATCCTCCTTATCAAAAACAGGACTTGTGCCGACTGACTTATCGTCAATTATTAATTCAAATGTGAAAGTGCCGTCACCTGACTTGGTGATTTCAAACTTTCCTGCCATATTTTTGTACCTCTTAAAAATTAATCTATTGTTTTGATTTCAAGCTCAAGGCTGCCGATCGGAGCCTCAACAACAACGGTCTCGCCAACTCTTGCGCCTACCAATGCTCTGCCGACAGGGCTTTCGTCAGATATCTTACCGTCAGCAGGATTTGACTGTGCAAAACCTACAATCTCATAGGTTGCCTCAACATTATCGCTGAGTCTTACAACTGTTACTTTCGAACCCATGCTTACTGTATCTGAATCAGCTGTGTCAATAATAACAGCATTATCAAGCTGATATTCAAGTTCGCTGATACGTGCCTCGATCTTAGCCTGCTCTGACTTCGCCTCATCATATTCACTGTTTTCTGAAAGGTCACCATATGAACGTGCAACCTTAAGTTTTTCTGCTATATCAATTCTGCCTTCGGTTTTAAGATTATCAAGCTCTTTTTCAAGCTCTGCTTTACCTGCTGCAGTCATTTTAAATTGTTTTGTTGCCATAATAAAATCTCCTTATCGCATTTTTTAATTATTTTATTATATATTATAATTATTATAGTGTCAAGTTTTAAGAATGAAAACAAATTGTAAAATAAAAATACAACTACACTATATAACAAAAAGTATTGTACAGCTGTAATAATAATTAAATATATCCAAACCTTACTATCAGCTCGCATTAATTCAGCAATTTTCTGTCATTCTTAAATATAAAAACAGACCGCACAAAGAAAATATTTTGTCGATTGCAATAAATACTATTACATGTTAAAATACATTTATGAGGGGGGAATGCAAATTGAATATCCGCAAAATGCTGAAAAGTGACATCCCTAAGGCTGAATACATTTGCCTTGCAACGGCTGATGCAAAGCTGAAATGTGATGAAGAGCAAAAACAAACCACATTACTCCTATACAGCAAATATTATACAAGAGCAGCACTTGACAGCTGTTTCGTCCTTACAGATGAAAACGATTGTGCTGTCGGCTATATTCTTTGTGCACCAAGCTACAAAAAATATAAAAAGGAGTTTTGTAAAAACGAACTCAAAGAACTTGCAAAAATAAATCCGCGGGCATTTTTTAACGGCATTTCATGTGTGCTTGGCAATATGCCATATGCAAAGGATTACCCTGCTCATATGCACATTGATATTCTGCCTGAATTTCAGGCAAAGGGATACGGCGGAATACTGTTGACATCATTGTGTGAGTATTTAAAAAGCAACGGTATTACGGGGCTTATGCTGATTGTTGACAGCAAAAATTTCAATGCAGTTAAATTTTATAAAAAACATGGTTTCAAAGAAATAAAAGCACTTGCAGGCGGTATTATAATGGGGGTTAAATTATGATAAATTCAAACTGGAAATTCTATAAAGGCTCTGTTGAAAGCGGATTCTCTGCAAAGCTTGATGACAGTAATTGGGAGACTGTTAAGCTCGGTCATACATGGAACAATATCGACGGACAGGATGGCAAGCCGAACAATAAGGATATTAATGACACCGACTATTACCGCGGTGATGGCTGGTACAGAAAGCACCTGACTTTCGATGAAAATGATAAAGATAAGCTCATTTTCCTGCGTTTTCAGGGTTCAAATACAATCACAAGCGTTTATGTAAATGAGCAGCTTGCAGGTGCACACTCAGGCGGATATACTGCATTTTGTTTTGACATAACACCATTTATAAAAATCGGTACAGACAATCTGATAGCCGTTAAGGTAAACAATGAAAGGTGCGAGGCTATCGCTCCGCTCACAGCCGATTTTACATTTTACGGCGGAATATACAGAGAAATTGAGCTTATCAAAAAAGAAAAAATACATTTCAGCTTCGGTGAATTTGCAACCCGCGGATTAAAACTTTCAACACCTCAGGTGAGCAAGGAAAAAGCAACCTGTGTTTTTGAAACAGAGATTGCAAACAATACCAATCAGACAAAAGCAATTCAAATTAACGGTATATTATCTTCACCGAAAAGCTTTATTGATAACGCATATATTTCACATATAGACTTTGATAAAAAAGAATTGATTTCAGGCAATGAGGTATACACTCAGCAAACCGAAGCAGAAATAGCTGCCGGCGAAACCAAAAGAATAACACTTACATTTGAAATACCATCGCCGAAGCTTTGGAACGGCAGAAAGTGCCCTTATCTTTACGATGCACAGGTGCAGCTTATTTGTGACGGAAATATAATTGACTCTGTCAGTGATAATATCGGCTTTCGCTATTACAAAGCTGATAAAGACAAGGGCTTTTTCTTAAACGGCGAATCCTACCCCCTCAGAGGAGTAAGCCGTCATCAGGACAGAGAAGGCTTAGGCAATGCGCTCACAAATAAAGAGCATGACGAGGATTTTGCACTGATATATGAAATGGGTGTTAATGCAATCCGTCTTGCACACTATCCTCAGGCTGAATATTTTTATAAAATGTGCGACAGATACGGCATTGTTGTATGGGCAGAAATTCCGTTCGTTGACCTTGTAGGCGGTAACGGGGAATATAATCATCCGAACAGCGATAGAATTGCGTTTTTTTGTACAACAAAAAATCAGCTGCAGGAGCTGATACACCAGAACTACAATCATCCTGCAATTGTATGTTGGGGACTTCAGAATGAGGTCAAGGCAAAATTTGACAGCGTTATGAGACCGTTTATGGAGGAGCTTTATAAAACAGGTAAGGAAGCAGACCCTTACCGTCTGCTCACTCAGGCAACGAATCAAAAAACAGCCTATAATTGGAAAAGTGATTTGATAAACTGGAATGTTTACCCCGGCTGGTACGGTATGAGCAGAAAAAGCCTCGGCAGATTTATGGACCGCAACCGCTGTGACCGCCCTCTCGGTATATCGGAATATGGTGCAGGCGGCAACGAATTCCAGCATGAGGAAAAGCCGAGAAAACCAAAATTCAACGGTCAGTGGCATCCTGAGGAATATCAGACATTATGCCACGAGGCATTTTTAAAGGATATCAATAAGCGTCCATATTTATGGGCAACCTTTGTATGGAATATGTTTGATTTCGGCTCTGACGGAAGAAATGAAGGCAGTCGCCCCGGCAGAAATGACAAGGGTTTGGTAAGCTTTGACCGCAAAATTAAAAAGGACAGCTATTACCTGTACCAGAGCAATTGGTCAATACACCCAATGATACATATAGCCGAAGCAAGAAATACAAAAAGAAAAAAAAGAAAAACAGACATCAGGGTTTATTCGAACTGTCAGTCTGTCACACTGAATCTGAATGATAGCGAAATAAAAACAATACACGCAAACGAATGCAAGCAAAAGGGTGTATTTATTTTCAAAAATATCCGCCTACAAAAAGGCAAAAATGAAGTAACCGCAACAGCTGTTATCAACAAAACAAGCATCGTATGCACGGCAAATTTTGAGTATTAAAACGAAAAAACGGTTTGATTTATTGAATGAATCAAACCGTTTTTTATATCTTATTCTAATCCATACAATTTGTAAGGATTGTTCTTTAATTCCCGTTCATGCAACCCACAACATCCCATTTATGTCATATCCTTCAAGTAAAATGTTAATCATTTGTTTTCCTTTACTATTTTGACTTTACTATTTCTACAACCTCAATATCACCGTCAACAAGCATTTCTGCAATCGATGCTTCATCAAAATCTTTATTCTCCCAATACTTTTCGGCAAGGATAAGGTTTTCTTTTTCTGTTAATTTGCCGTCAAAGCATTTTTCGGCATCGCCGTAAAACACATTGCCTTTGACGTTTAACTTAACAATCTGAAAAGTCGGTCTGTCTAAACTAACAAAATAATCAAACCATTTTTCTGCTTCTTCAAGAGTTTTTGAAACATACAAACAAGCCATTCTTGACGGATAATTAGGATATTTATCAACTCTGACTTTTTCTAATGCCAACTCCCTGAGTGCCACGGAGGTGTGATGCTCCAACTCAACATTCATATATTTTTCAGGATTATTATAAATGTCATTGACAATATCAAGTTTTCCATTCACTCTTTGCCAAACACCATTATGATGATTTTTGTCAAAAACTATATGTTGACCTATGTGCATTGGTTCTTCAGTAACAACATGATACGCATATATGCTATTCAAATTGTACATAAAATCAACTATTGGATAAAGTTTTCCGCCAATATCAATTTCTTTACCGTTTACCGAAATTCCGCCCATTTTTTCATAAAATTTTCTTGCACTGTAATTATCTTTTAAACAGCCTATGTATAATTTTCTTTTACCTTTTTGGCTAAAATACTCTTTAATAAAATTAAATAATTTACTTCCAATTCCCATTCTTTTAAGACTTGGATTAACATAAAATTCTCTTATTTCACAGTCAATTTCTTTATCGTCATATACAGATTCATTATAGTCATATATTCTGCAAACTCCTAATATTTCATTATTATTTTCAGCAACAAACATAGTGTTTAAAGAATAGTTATTGATAATATTTATTTGTTTTGATATTGACATTGAATTCAAAAATTCATCGTCAATTATTCCTTTGTATGTATTTTTCCAACCGTCAACTTTAATTTTTGCAATTTGTTTTATATCACGTGATTGTGCTTGTCTAATACATATCATATGAATTCTTCCCATTATCATTCAAATAAATCTTGTGTATAATCTTTCTCTCTTGCAGACACATATGACCAATTGTCTGTATCCTCGATTGTCATAGCATTCACGTTGCCCAGATGAAAAGAAGTATGCCTGAACTGACCTAAAATACATTCAAATCTTGATTTATTATCACAATTCTCAGCAACCTCATTGAGCATATCTTCGGTTAAGTTTTCGAGATAGTCATATGTTTTTGACTTGATACTGTCATAGTATTTCAGCAGATCCTCCTGTGTAACCATAACATCGGATTCTATATCCAAGGAATGTAAATTATCACAATGAAAATTTGCACCAACAAAATTTTGAGGTGTGCAGCACCAATAATCGAACCAATACATTGCGTGATAAATGTGTTTCCATAACGGCTGATCATATAATTTTCTGTTCAAATCACAAGTCAAAATAGTTCTGCGAAAATTATCCATTAATCCGTATGTCATATCTCTTAAAACATCTGACATATTGGAATGATTTATATTTTTCCTCATAATATCACCATTAAATCATTATACAATTCATTTATAGCAATCAGACATTATCCGTCTATTGAAAAATAATCTATTTCCTTAAATACATCATCAAAAAATTCAAAGCTGAAAATATGTATATCATCAAAGGACTGTTCCAAATATTTTACAATACCATTATCATAATCAATAATCGGCTTGCCCAGCTTTTCTTTAAACGTTGCTGTATCATCCACTCCATACACAGCCTTTAAATCAGGCAGCATAAATTCAATAATCTGATTCAGATTATTATAGTAATTATCAGCAATTGTGCTTAACTTATTTATATAATCGGCGGTCTGCTCTTCTTCATTAACAAACACTATGTTTTTAATTTCTACGACATAACATTCCAATTCAGCATCATATTGCAAGCGCCCGAAGTGTTATCCTTTTTCTTGAATTTATCAAATAAACCCATTCTGACTACCTCCCTGAAAACCCATCTGTTTTCAAAACTGTTTTACATATTTTTATCGTCCGTTTAAAGCACAATTATAATTGCATTATATCATATGTTTAAAACCTATACAACATAATGAAAGGGCGTTGAGCACTTGCAGCTCACAAAAAATCAGAGCAAGCTTTGTATCGCTTGCTCTGATTTGGTGGAGCATAGGGGGCTCGAACCCCTGACCCCCACACTGCCAGTGTGGTGCGCTCCCAACTGCGCTAATGCCC